>DASTYK010000084.1 GCA_035764935.1 Longimicrobiales bacterium
CCCGCCATCTGTCCTCCATTTGATGTTGAGGAAACGGTGCGCTCAATAAGGAACAACTCGTCTCGACGCGCGCACGTCAATCAGTTCCGACATCGGCAAAGTGCTCCCTCCGTTCCGCGGAGAGCACGCCGTTCACATTGCGGATCGCTCGCATGACCTTCTTCAGGTGTTGCAGATCGCCGACCTCGACAACGAACGAGCCCGTCATGCCGCCGTCGTATGACTTGATCTCCGCCGAGCCGATGTTCGTACCCGTTTCGGTAATCGCCAGCGCGATGTCCGACAGCAACCCACGCCGATCGGTGCCCTCCACGACCACCCGCACGAAGAATCGGTCCTGGGATTCCGCTTCCCATTCGATCTCGACCCGTCGCTCAGGATGCTCCGACAGGTTCAGCACGTTGGGACAATCTGTGCGATGGATCGAGATTCCGCGACCCCGGGTGATGTAGCCGATCACCGAATCGCCCGGCACCGGCTGACAGCACTGCGAGTACCGGATCATCATGTTGTCGACGCCCTGGATGCGGACGCCGCGGTCGCTCTTCCGGACCTTGCTGACGAACCGCTCGAAGGCAGTCGGTGGCTTCGGCGGCTTGGGCTCTTCGCCGGGATACAGCTCCTTCAGGATCGCCGTCGGCCCCAGGTCCCCGCGGCCCAAGGCCGCGAGCACGTGGTCGAAGTCGGGCAGGTTGAGCGCACGTGCCGTTTCGGCCATGGCCGCCTCGGTCGGCTTCTCCTTCTTCGCCCGGCGCAGTTCCCGCTCGAACAGCTCCTTCCCCAGCTCCAGCGAGACGCGGCCCTCCTGGCTCTTGACGAAGCTACGGATCTTCTGACGCGCACGCGCCGTCTTGACGAACGCCAGCCAGTCGCGCGACGGGCGCTGCTTCGCGTCCGTCGTGATGTCCACGGTGTCGCCGTTCTTCAGCTCCCGGGACAGCGGGGCAATCCGCCCATTCACCTTCGCGCCAGCGCAGTGCAGCCCGACCTCGGTGTGGACCGCGAACGCGAAGTCGATCGGCGTCGCACCGCGCGGAAGCTGCTTGACGTCGCCCTTCGGGGTGAAGACGAAGATCTCGTCCTGGAAGAGGTCGATCCGGAGGAACTCCATGAACTCCTCCGGCTCCCGCGTGTCCTGCTGCCACTCGAGCACCTGGCGGAACCAGGACAGCGTCTCGTCCACCTCGTCACTCGGGCGCTGCGAGCCCTCTTTGTAGCGCCAGTGCGCCGCGATACCGTACTCGGCGGTCCGATGCATCTCGCCGGTGCGGATCTGGATTTCGTAGAGCCGGCCGCCGGGGCCGAAAATGGTCGTGTGCAGCGACCGGTACATGTTGGACTTCGGCGTGGCGATGTAGTCGTGGAACCGCTCCTGGAGCGGTGTCCACTTGTTGTGGATCACGCCGAGCGCGTGGTAGCAGTTGGCGATCGTGTCCGTGACGACGCGGATCGCCATGAGGTCGTAGATCTCCTCGTACGGGCGCGCGCGCTTCTGCATCTTCCGGAAGATGGACCAGAGATGCTTGGGCCGCCCGTACACCTCGCACGGGATGCCTGCCGTGCGCAGCTCGTCCTCGAGCGGATGGCGCAGCGCCTCGATGTTCTCTTCCCGCTCCGCCCGCTTGTCAGCGATTTTCTTGGCGAGCGTGCGGTACTCGTCCGGCTCCAGGTGCTTGAAGGCGAGGTCCTCGAGCTCCCAGCGGATCTGCGCCATGCCGAGCCGGTGCGCGAGCGGCGCGTAGATCTCGCGCGTCTCGGTCGCAATGCGACGCCGCTTGTCCGGCCGCAGGTGCTCCAGGGTGCGCATGTTGTGCAGCCGGTCCGCCAGCTTGATCAGGATGACGCGCGCGTCCTGCGCCATCGACAGCAGCAGCTTGCGGTAGTTCTCGACCTGCTGCTCCGTCGACGAGCGGAACTGCACCTTGCCGATCTTGGTGACGCCGTCCACGATGCGCGCGGCCTGCGCGCCGAACTCCTTTTCGACGTCGTCCAGCGTGAAGATCGTGTCCTCGACCACGTCGTGGATCAGTGCCGACGCGACCGTGAGCGTGTCCAGGTGCAGGTCGGCCAGGATCTTGGCGACCTCGACCGTGTGATCCAGGTACGCCTCGCCCGAGGCGCGCTTCTGCCCCTCGTGCGCAGTCTCGCTGAAGCGGTACGCGCGCACGATCATGTCCACGTCGAGCCGGTCGATGTAGGGCTCGATGGACTGGCGCAGGCGCGACGGCAGCGCGTCGAGCCCGCTTTCGTCGGGCAGAATCGGGACTGTGCTGGCCATCCTTGTTTCTACTCCCCGCGCCGGCGGCGGTTCACGTGGCCGGCCGCTTGCCCGGCCGTGGAGCGGTCGGTAGGCTCAAGAAGGGGTCCACTACTCAACCTTTTCCCGTGAGCGAATGCGCATCCTGATCACCGGCGCCGCCGGCTTTCTCGGTTCCCATCTCTGCGATCGATTCCTCGCCGAGGGCCACGAGGTCATCGGCATGGACAACTTCATCACCGGCTCACCGGAGAACATCGCGCACCTGATCGGGCATCCGGGATTCCGGTTCGTCGAGCACAACGTCGTCGACTACATCTATACCGAGGGTCCGCTGGACGGCGTGCTGCACTTCGCGAGCCCCGCAAGCCCGGTCGATTACCTCGAGCACCCGATCCCGACGCTCAAGGTCGGCTCCCTCGGCACGCACAAGACGCTGGGCCTCGCCAAGGCCAAGGGCGCCCGCTACCTGCTCGCCTCGACGTCCGAGGTGTACGGCGATCCGCAGGTGCATCCCCAGCCCGAGACCTACTGGGGTCACGTCAACCCGATCGGTCCGCGCGGCGTCTATGACGAGGCCAAGCGCTTCGCGGAGGCCATGACGATGGCGTACCGCACGTACCACGACCTCGACACGCGCATCGTCCGCATCTTCAACACGTACGGGCCGCGCATGCGGCCCGCCGACGGTCGCGTCGTGTCGAACTTCATCGTGCAGGCCCTGCGCAACGAGCCGCTCTCGCTGTACGGCGACGGCTCGCAGACGCGGTCCTTCTGCTACGTTGCGGACGAGGTGGACGGCATCTACCGGCTCTTCATGTCCGACGTGCACGAGCCGGTGAACATCGGCAACCCGCACGAGTTCACCGTGCGCGAGCTGGCGGAGAAGGTCATCGAGCTGACCGGCAGCGAATCCGCCATCCAGTCACTGCCGCTTCCGGAGGACGATCCCAAGGTGCGACGTCCCGACATCACGCGCGCCCGCGAGCTGCTCGGCTGGGAGCCCAGGCACTCGCTCGAGGAGGGATTGAAGCTGACGATCCCCTACTTCCGTGAGCGCGTCGAGCGCGGTGCGACGGCGCGCGTGCTGACCGACACCGGCGCGCAGGCCGCGCCCTCGGCGCAGACGCCCTAGCCGGTCAGTCCCGCTGCTGCGCGCGTCCGGGCTGCTCCGCCAGCGCCAGGTACGCGCGCAGCTGCGGTGAGTCGATCCCCTCCGCGCGGCACGCGTCCCACTCCGCACGCGCCGCATCCGGATCCCCGTCACGCAGCAGCGCCAGCCCCAGGTCCAGCCGTGCCGGCGTGTAGGACGGCGTGTCCAGCACGACCCGCCGCAGCATCCGCACGGCTTCCTTGACGCGCCCCAGCTCGAGCAGCGCCTTGCCAGCACGGTGGCGCACGTCCGGGAAGTTGGGCCGCAGCTCCAGGGCGGTCCTGTACTCGCGCCACGCGCGCTCGTGCGCACCGACCGCCGTGTACAGGTCGCCGATGTGTGCGTGCGCATTGGCGATGCGCGCGGCCGCGATCGCCGGGATCCCGTCGGCAGCGGACTGCTCGCGAGCGCTCGCCCGTTCGAGCGTTTCCCGCGACTCGTCGAAGCGGCCGAGGTCGTTCAGTACGAGCGCCCGGTTGAGCAGCGCCTCGACGTACTCCGGGTTGATCGCGATGGCCGCGTCCAGCTCGTCGAGCGCCGCCTCGGAATCACCGAGCAGCGCCAGCGAGATGCCGGCCAGGTTGCGCATGTCCGCGTACGCGGGGCGCGTGCTCAGGATGCGACGCGCGAGGTCGAGAGAGGTCGCGTACTCCGCGCGCTCGAAGGCGGCGTATGCCGCCGCCACGTCCGGTGCCTTCAGGTCCATGCTCGGAGTATAGGCTGCAGAGCTGCGACCTGCCACCGCGCGTCAGTCGCGCAGCAGGCCGGCCTCCACGAAGGACGTGTAGCGGGCATCACCGATCACGACGTGATCCACCACCGGAATGCCCACAACCCTGCCCGCCTCCGCGAGCTGCTGCGTCACGCTGCGGTCCTCCGGCGAGGGCGTCGGGTCACCGGATGGATGGTTGTGCAGCAGGATGATCGCCGCCGCGCCCTCGGCGATCGCGGCGCGGAACACCTCGCGCGGGTGCACCAGTGAGCCGTCCAGCGTGCCGCGCGTCACGACCACTTCGCGCAGCACCGCGTGTTGCGTGTTCAGGAGCAGCACCCGGAACTCCTCCTGCGCCAGGTCGCGCAGCGCCGGGGCGCACAGCTCGAAGACGTCGCGCGGCCCGCGGATCACGGCCCGCTCGGCCGGCCCCTCACGGGCCAGCCGGCGGCCGAGCTCGAGTGCGGCCAGGATGCGTGCGCGGCTGACGGGACCGACGCCGCTCAGCCTGTCGCCATGCGGCAGCACTGCTGCGAGCCGCCGGAGCGAGCCACCGGCGCGCGAGAGCAGCTCCGTCGCGAGCTCGGCGGCACTGGCTCCACGAACACCACTGCCGATCAGGATCGCCAGCAGCTCGCGGTCCGAGAGCGCACTCGCACCCGCATGCAGCAGTCGTTCGCGGGGACGCTCACGAAGAGGCCAGGACGTGATCGGGGCCGGCATACCGCGAACGGTTGCCGGCCCGGCGGGGCACTGCCATGGCTGTGGGGCGCTCAGTCGCCGACCGCGACTTCCATCGGCAGCCGCTCGATTGTTTGAAGCCGCATCGGCAGGCCCGGGAAGAAGGCATCGAGATCCTGCCGCATGACTTTCGGATCCCCGCCCTCGAGACCACGCTCCCACAGCGGCAGGCGCGGAAGTACGCGGACCGGACCGGTGACGGAACGGATGATCCGGATCTTCTCGATCGCCGTCTGGCTGGTCTCCTCGTCGGGCGCAGCCAGCTCCTCGTGAAGCTTCTCGCCCGGACGCAGGCCCGTGAACACGATCCGTCCGCGGTAATCCGTCACACCGGAGAGCCGCAGCAGATTCTCCGCGAGATCGAGAATGCGTACCGGGTCCCCCATGTCGAGCATCGCGACATGGCCGCGCAGCTCCGGCAGCAGCGACGCCTGCAGGATGAGCTGCACCGCTTCCGGGATCGTCATGAAGTAGCGCGTCGTTTCCCGATCCGTGACCGTCAGCGGCTGCCCCGCCTTGAGCTGGCGGCGGAAGATGGGTATTACGCTGCCGTTGCTGCCCAGTACGTTGCCGAAACGCACTGCCCCGTAGTTGGTCCCGGGGTGGCGCGCCTGCATTTCCAGCACGATCAGCTCGGCCAGTCGCTTGGTCGCGCCCATCACGTTCGCCGGCCGGACGGCTTTGTCGGTGCTGACGAGAACGAACTTCGCCACGCCGTACTGACCCGCCAGTTCTGCGACGCGCCACGTGCCGATCACGTTGTTGCGGATCGCCTCGCGCGAGTTGCACTCCATCAGCGGCACGTGCTTGTACGCCGCCGCATGGAACACGCGGTCCGGCGCATGGCTCTCGAACACGGCACGCATTGCCGCCGCATCGACGATGTCCGCAATCACCGCGATGATCTCGAGCTGCGGGTGCGCCCGCCGCAGCTCCAAGTCCAGGTAGAAGAGATCGCTCTCCGCCTGGTCGAGCAGCACCAGTGTACGCGGCGAGTTCAGCGCAACCTGGCGCGCGAGCTCCGAGCCGATCGAGCCCGCAGCTCCCGTGATCAACACGGTCGCGCCGCTCATCTCCGCCGTCAGCTCCGGCAGCTCGAGGTTCACCGGCTCCCGCCCCAGCAAGTCCTCGATCCGGACCTCGCGCACCTGGTTCAGTCGCACGTCCCCTGCCAGCACCTCGGCGATGCCTGGCAGCACCTTGAGCGGCAGGCCTGTCGCCTCGCACTTCGCGACGATGCGGCGCAGGTCGGCCGGTGACGCAGATGGCACAGCGATGATCAGCTCCTCTGCGCGCATCGCGTTGCTGATCGGGACGATGTCACGAGTGGCGCCGATCACCTCGATACCGTGGAGTGTGGCGCCCCACATCGTCGGGTCATCGTCCACGATTCCGATAGGCCGGTAACCTGTCGGGAAGCGGATCATTTCACGCACCAGCAGGTTGCCGGCCTCGCCCGCGCCGACCACCAGCACCCGGGTCTTCTCGTGGCCGTTCACATGGCCGTGATTCCGGATCCGCTCGTATCCCAAGCGGTAGCTCAGCCACATGCCGGCCGTGAACCAGCAGACGAGCACGGTCTCCATCGCGACGATCGAGATCGGCACGACAGGATCCAGCGGCAGGACAAACCGGAAGATCACCAGGAAGACGACGGATCCGCAGATGCTGGCCAGCACCAGCCGCGGAATGTTCGTGGCTCCGGTGTAGCGCCAGCGCTCACGCGTCAGGCGAAAGAGGCGGAAGAAGCCGAGTCGGATCGCTACGAACGGCCAGACCGTCCACGCGAAGAGCTGGAGGTAGGCGGCGGGCGGCTGGAAATCGAACCGCAACAGGTAGGCGGAGAAGTAGGCGCCGAACGCCGCAGCCGCATACAGTACCACCGCAAGCCGACGACGCCTGGCGAACAGCGCCGTCAGCCACCCGGTATTGCCTGTCATTTCCTCTGAACCGCTCTCAGCCACAACCCCACCAGAATGCCTCGGAGGCCCCAAAGTCTCGATCGTCGGGTGTGTGCATCAACCGGGCCAAATTAGTGCGATATCCTTCGCGTCGAAATAGGCAGCAACTGCCTATTGACCCGCCGCGACCGCCACCGGCGTGGACGACGGCCGTCCGATACTCACGTACTCGAACCCCAGCTGCCCCATCCGCTGAGGGTCGTAGAGGTTGCGGCCATCCAGGATCAGCGGCCGCTTCATCGCCGTCCGGATCCGGCCGAAGGCCGGGCTCCGGTACTGCTTCCAGTCCGTCAGGATCAGCAGCGCGCTCGCGTCCGGCAGCACATCGTAGTTGCCTTCCGCATACTCTACCCGGTCGCCGAAGATGCCCCGGGCGATGTCGGTAGCGACCGGATCGTGCACCCGCACCGTCGCGCCGCGCTCCAGCAGCCCGTTCACCACCGTGATCGACGGCGCTTCGCGCATGTCATCGGTTTCCGGCTTGAACGCCAGCCCCCAGACCCCGATCGTCACCCCGCCCAGGTCGGTCCCGAGCCGCTCGTCGAGATGCCGCAGCAGCAGCCGCTTCTGCCCGAAGTTGACCTTCTCGACCGCGTCCAGGATGCCCGAATCGACGTCCATGTCGTCCAGCGTCCGGATCAGTGCCGTCACGTCCTTGGGGAAGCAGCTCCCGCCGTAGCCGCAGCCGGGGAACAGGAACGAGTTGCCGATGCGCGGGTCGCTGCCCACGCCCTTGCGCACGTGGTCCACGTTCGCGCCGATCGCGTCGCACAGCCCCGCGATCATGTTCATGAACGAGATGCGCGTCGCCAGCATCGCGTTGGCCGCGTACTTCGTGATCTCCGCCGACTGCACGTCCATGAAGAGAATGGGGTTGCCGGTCCGGACGAACGGCGCATACAGCTCCGCCAGCGCACTGCGCGCATAGTCACTGTCCGTCCCGATGACGACGCGGTCCGGCTTCATGAAGTCGTCGACCGCCGCACCCTCCTTCAGGAACTCCGGATTGGAGCAGACGTGCACGGGCATCCCCGAGTGCTTCTCGATCTCCGCCCGCACCTTGGCCGCCGTCCCGACCGGTACCGTGCTCTTCGTGGTGACGATCTTCTCGCCATTCATGTTGCGACCGATCGTTTCCGCCACCTCGAGCACGTGCTTCAGGTCCGCGCTCCCGTCCTCCCCGGGCGGCGTGCCCACCGCAATGAAGATGATGTCCGACTCCCGCACGCACTCGGCCACATCCGTCGTGAACCGCAGCCGCTCATCCTCCTGGTTGCGCACGACGAGGTCCTCCAGCCCCGGCTCGTAGATCGGGATCTCCCCCTTCTTCAGCCGCGCGATCTTGCCCTCGTCGACATCCGCACAGATCACATCATTCCCCGCATCGGCCAGACACGCCCCGACCACCAGCCCGACATAGCCGGTTCCTATCACACCAACGCGCATGCGTCCTCGCTTCTCATGTTGCTATGGGTTTGCCCTGGATCTCTGGCTCTTCTTCTCACACCGAGGTCACAGGGGACACAATGGGCACAGAGTTACTGCAGTTGAACGTTCTCACCGGACAGATCCTGGACAGCGCCTTCCGTATTCACTCGCTGCTCGGTCCAGGACTGCTCGAGTCTGTTTACGAGACGCTGCTCGCCCGGGACCTCATCGCGCTGGGCCTGAAAGTAGAACGACAGAAGCCCGTCTCCTTCGAGTTCGACGGCGTGCGCTTCCGGGATGCGTTCAGGGTCGATCTGCTGGTGGAGCGGTCGGTGGTCGTCGAGATCAAGTCAGTGACTGCACTCGGCCCTGCGCACCACAAACAGCTCCTGACCTACCTGCGGCTGCTCGACTGCCGCCTGGGGCTGCTCCTGAACTTCGGAGCGCCCCATCTGCGCGATGGTATCAAGCGCGTCGCCAACTGACTCCCTATCCGCTGTGTCCACGGTGGCCGCTGTGACCTCTGTGTGAACTCAGGCACCCGCACCGTGGCACTTCTTGTACTTCTTGCCCGAGCCGCAGGGGCACGGATCGTTGCGGCCGATCGGCTTTTCCGCCGAGGCCGGTGCGCCCCTGGCTGCACCGCCGTCGCCGCGGTTGGTCTGCAGCCGCGAGACATCCGTGGGCTGCGCGACGCGGCCCATGCCGGCAATGGCCGGCGCCGCGGCGGCAGCACCGACCGGCGCGGCCCTGCGCGCGCCGCCCATGGCCGCGGCGATCGCGTCGCGGGGCTGCTCCTCGCGCTCGGCCTGCGGCGGGTGGGCAGGCGAGGTCGGCTGCACGTCGCTCGGTCCGCTCAGCGTCAGCTCGCGCGGCGGCGGCGCGGGGCGCCGCTGCTGGCGGGGCACCTCGAGCGTGGCGCGGAACGCGAACGAGCTGACCTGCTTCCTGATGTCGCGCATCAGGTCGACGAACATCGTGTAGGCTTCCTGCTTGTACTCGATCAGCGGGTCCTTCTGACCCCAGCCGCGGAAGCCGATCGACGCCTTCAGGTGATCCAGGTCATAGAGGTGGTCGCGCCACTTCTGGTCGATCACGCTGAGCATCACGAAGCTCAGGATGCGGTCGCGCATCTCGCCGAAGCTCTCGAGCTTGCGCTTGAACGCGGCGCGCGCGCTGGCGAGCACGATCTCGACGAGCCGGTCGCGGTCGTCGATGTCGTGTTCCGCGCCCTCCTGCTGCGGCAACTCCTCGACCACCAGGAAGTAGTCGATCACCAGGCGCTGACGCAGCGCGGCCAGGTCCCACGTGTCGGGGTGCGAATCCTCGGGGGCGTAATCCAGGATGGACGTCTCGAGCGCATGCTCGACCATCTCCCAGATTTCGCCCTTCAGGTCCTCGCCGCCCTCGAGCGCGAACAGGCGCAGGTCGTAGATGACCTCGCGCTGCTGGTTCATCACGTCGTCGTACTCGAGCAGCCGCTTGCGCTGCTCGAAGTTCTGCATCTCGACGCGGCGCTGCGCACTGCCGATCGAGCGCGTCACCAGCGCGTGCGTGATGACCTCGCCCTCCTGCGCGCCCATCCGCTCCATGATGCCGGCGATGCGGTCGGACGCGAACAGGCGCATCAGGTCGTCTTCCAGTGACAGGAAGAACTGCGATGCGCCCGGGTCGCCCTGGCGGCCGGCGCGGCCGCGGAGCTGGCGGTCGATGCGGCGCGACTCGTGCCGCTCGGAGCCGATGATGTGCAGGCCGCCGGGCTCGACGACGTCGTCGTCGCTCAGCTTCGCCGGATCCGTCTCGCGCGTCGGATCCGCGGAGCGCGCCACGGCGTCGAGGTCGACACCCTTGGCCTTGAGCCAGCCGACGGTGCGGTCCTCCTTCACCGTTGCACCGAGTTTGATGTCGGTACCACGGCCGGCCATGTTCGTCGCGATCGTGACGGCGCCCGGCTGGCCGGCGCGCGCGACGATCTGCGCTTCCTGCTCGTGGTACTTCGCGTTCAGCACGCTGTGCGGGATGCCGCGTCGCTTGAGCATGCGCGACAGCGTTTCCGACACGTCGACCGATACCGTACCCACGAGAACGGGCAGCTCCATCCTGTTGAGCCGCTCGATCTCGTCCATCATCGCGTTGAATTTCTCGCGCTTGGTCCGGTAGATCAGGTCCTGGCGGTCGTCACGCGCGATCGGCCGGTTGGTCGGGATGACCATGACCTCGAGACCGTAGATCGAGTGGAACTCGCCCTCCTCGGTCTCGGCCGTACCCGTCATGCCAGCCAGCTTGTCGTACATGCGGAAGTAGTTCTGGATCGTGATCGTCGCGAGCGTCTGCGTCTCGCCGCGCACCGACACGTTCTCCTTCGCTTCCACCGCCTGGTGCAGCCCGTCGCTCCAGCGACGTCCCGCCATCTTACGGCCGGTGAACTCGTCGACGATGATGACCTCACCACCCTCGACGATGTACTGCTCGTCGCGGTTGTAGAGCGCGTACGCCTTCAGCAGCTGGTGGATCGCGTGGATCTTCTGGCTCTTCTCCGCGTACTCGCGCTCGAGCGTCTGGATGCGCTCGCGCTTCTCGTCGATGGACAGGTCCGGGTCGTGCTCCACGCGCCCGACCGCTTCTGACAGGTCCGGTACGACGAAGGCCTCCGGATCCGAGGG
>DASTYK010000085.1 GCA_035764935.1 Longimicrobiales bacterium
TGTCTAGCGCATCAGCACGTCGGCTACGTCGGCCTCACGGTGCGTCTGCGCTTCCGCCGACCCCCGCGCAGCCGCGCTATCGCGTTGAGGCCTAGATCCGAAAGCGCACCCGAGTCGGCGCCTGGCTATCGCAGCTCGCGCAAAGCGACACCCGTTCCGCCGCCAAGGCGGAGTGCCGGCGGCAGGCGGAAGCGGCACTCGACCTCTCCACGGCCGCGCTGCTCCTTTGCGTGGAACGGGCGTCAGCCGCCCAGCATCTGGACCCCGGTCGGGATCATTGCGATTGCGAGGGCGGCGCAGCCGGCGAGGCTGACGAGCTCGAGCCCGTCGGGCACCATCAGCATCAAGCTGCCCACGAGCCGTGCGATGCCCTGCCGGGCCGGAAGGGCATCCGAAGCCAGCAGCGCGACCGCGAGGACGGCGAAACCGAGCGGTAGGAGCAGGACCGCCCAGAGCAGCACCATCCACCCGGCCTTGGCATAGAGCGCTCGCAGGCCCGGCGCGAGCTGGGCGAACTCGGACTCCGGCAATCTGTCGAATGCGCTCATGGTCAGGCACAGCGCCCCCTTGTCGGCGGCGAGGGCGATCACCCCGATCACCGCCAGGCCGGCTCCGATCAGGCCGGCCCACTCCGCCGATGAGCCCGCAAACACACCGGTGTAGTGGAACACGATGACAATCAGCAGCGGACAGCACGCGAGCACCGCGACATGCCCGACGTGCAGCAGCCGGTTCCCGTGTGCACGCGCGACCATCTCGGCCGGGTCGGTGATCACGTGCGGATGTCGTAGACCCGGGTGCACGGCGAAGCCGAACGCAAAAAGCGCGGGGAACAACACGAATGCGAGGCCGGTTGAAATGTCCTTCACCGACGTCAGGCTTACGGCTATCAGCGACACGAAGCGTCACCTCTGGACTGGACAAGCGCCTGCGACGCAGACGCGGAATGCTCGATGCAACCTCCCAGCCCCGCGCGCCTCCGGCAACGGTGCATTCAACTGGCCGCGACCGCGGTGAACTACTGCCGTCGCAACTCGACTCCCGCACGGGATGAGAAGCAGCAGTGGCTCGGCTAAGTATGTGCACTGCTCCTTCGAGGCAACGGAGCAGCGCTCCTACGGGCACGAACTGCGCCTGGTGCACCTACATTGAGGGGCTATGGCCGCGCGCGAGCGGCCCTTACTCGACCTTCCACTCCTTGATCCAGCTGTGCTCGACGAGTCCGTGGCGAACGAAAGGGTCGTCGGCCACGAGCTGCGCCGCGTCGTCGGGCGAGTCGGTCTCGAAGCTGATCAGTCCGCCGGACCGGTCGGCGAACGGACCTCCGAGGTACTCGCGCAGCTCGAGCCCCCGCCAGTGGGCGGCGTGCTCGGGTGCGACCGCCGCGACGCGGTCGGGGTCGTCCTTCATGAAGTAGATGTACGAAACCCGCATCGAGCCTCCGTTCCGTGTGCCTCTTGGGACCGTGATCTCCGCGGGAGCTCCGACGCCAATCGCGCAGGAGAACATGGCGACGCTTCCCAGCCAGGCGTCGAACTCGTCCTCGACCGCGCGCTGGATGATCAGCCGCGCGCCTCGCGAGCTCAGACAGCAACTCTCGCGGATTCTTGCCGACCCCGACGGCCAGCAACCGATCGATCTGCTGCTCGATCTCCGCCGACGGCGGTGCCGTGCGTCTCACTGCGTAGGTCCTCCTTCATTCGTCCTGTCAGGACTTGAGGGAACCTATGCCGTGCCCTTGGCGGGCCCGGCGATTTGCAGCAGTTGGGAGACGCGACCCATCCTGGGCCGGCTATCGCGGTTCGGGGAAACATCTGTGGCGGCCAGCTCGGCGGCAGTTGTCAGGAGGCCGCTTGGTCGGTGGGGGGCGCTGCGGCGGCGACTTCTAGGTAGACCATGCCCTCTTCGGGGGTCAGGAACTGCTCGTAGATGCGCCGCGTGCGGCCGTAGTGACGGTCCAAAGCCGTCTCGGCCCGCTGGCAGTCTTCCGCTTTCTCCAAGATTCGGGCTGTGCCCTCGGCGCCGGGTCCGAGCGGCTTGCCGCGCGGATCGCAGGGAAACACGCGCACCCGCGGGTCGCGGCGGATGCGGCGCACCTTGGCCGTGCGCTGCTCGGTGCTTGCGACGAGGCGGCGGTCGTCGAGCAGCGCGAACCAGACGGGCGTCGGCACGGCGGTGCCGTCCTTTCGGAAGGTGACGAGAAGCGCGTACTTGTGCCCCCGCAACCCGGCGAAGTCCGACGCCGTGCCGGGCTGGGCGGCGGACTCGAATGCGGCCTTGTGACGGGCGCGGCCGTAGAACCAGTAGCTGGCGTCGGCGAGGCGGTGTTTGAGCGCCATGGTGCGGAATCTACGCCGCTCGAGGGCCGCCGGAAAGCCGCGACCGATGCGACGACCTCAGCTGGCGCTCACGCGCAGCCGAGGACGGAGCCCCGGCTGCAGCTACAGACGCCAGCTACCGTGACGTGACCCCCGTCGCTGTGCGTGCTGCAGTCTCAGCGTTACCGGTTGGTCGGCACCCTTGCCTGACGGCACTGCTCATTGTCGCGCGAAGCGCCAGCAGCGGATCGAGCGCCGCATGGGGGCGCTGCGGGCCATCCAGTGGCCGCGCGGTTAGGGTGCGCCCTTATGGCGCTGTCGCTGGCGGCCAGTACCGACGTGACCCGGGAGGCCGAGCGGCTCGTCCGCGACCCGTCGCTGTTCAAGTGGTACGCCGTCGCGTTGCTGGCGTTGGTGATCTACGTCTACGCCAATGAGGTCGAGCGGCGCCGCTGGGACATCATCGCCGCCGGTGCGGCGGTGTGGCTCGCCGACTGGTTCAACGAGATCGTCAACGCCCTGGTGCTGCAGGCCTCCGGCCGCGCACCCCTCTGGGCGACGACCGGCCCGACCGCCTACCAGTTCCTGGTCGGGCTCAACGTCGAGATCTCGTTCATGTTCGCGATTGCCGGCATCGTCTACGTGAAGCTCCTGCCGCCCGACCCCGGTCAGCGGATCCTCGGGATCCCGAACCGGCTCGCCATCGCGCTCGGGCTCTCTGTGGTCAGCGTCGCCGTCGAACTCTTCCTGCACGCATCGGGCACCTTCCACTGGGAGTACTGGTGGTGGAACACCCCGTTCGTGCCACTGATCGTCGTCTTCGGCTACCTCTGGTTCTACCTCTTTGCCGCGTGGGTCTACGACGCTCCGAGCGCGCGGCAGCGCTGGACACGCCTTGGTGCCCTGGCGGCGCTCGACGTCTTGATGGGCTTGGTGTTCGGCGTCGGCTTCGGGTGGCTATAGGCCCCAGGCGCGTCGAACGGTGGCCGAAACGCGACTTCTCGCATCGCAGCACACGCAAGAACCAGTCGGGCGTCGTGCACGAGCGCCCTCGTCGCGCAAAGCGACACTCCGCCTGCCGGCAACCGCAGGGCCGGTGCCAACGCGAAGCAGCAGCGCGGGTGGTCTTGCTCTGCGTATCAACCGCGACTCAGTCGCATGGGAAAGCAGCGGCCAGGTGAGGGCTGATGTGCTGATCCCGGCCTGCTCAGGCCGCGTCAGGCGCAGATCGATCTGGAAGTGGCGTGCGATCGTCTCGACCGACGGCCGGCTCAAATTGCAGCCGCCGGTGAAGCGGCGTGAAAGCGGGGTCAACAGGTCCAGGATCCGGGCCAAGCGCGGTCTGCTCGACTGCACGTGCTCAAGGAAGAGAAGGCGACCGCTGGGCTTCAGGACGCGGCGAGCCTCTCGGACGGCGGCGTCGGGGGCAGGGAACGTGCACAGGCCGAAGACGATCACGACCGCGTCGAACTCCGCGTCGCCGAACGGCAGCGATTCGGCGGGAGCTTCTACGAGGCGAACGGGGGAGCCCACGTGTTCTGCACGGCGGCGTGCCCGCTTGAGCATGTGGGGATCCGGATCAAACGCCGACGACCTCGTCGGCGTGTGTGTAGTACGGGAAGGCTCAGACCGGTTCGGATGCCGACGTCCAGCACTCTGCCGCGTGCGTCCTCGCCGATGCGTAGGTGTTGCCGGCGAATGCCGAGCAGCTCAAATGGGAGCGAGAACGGGTCGTGCACGGCCGCCCACGCCGGATGGCCCGCGTTCGTCATTCGCCCTGCTCGGTGGGAGAACCGGCAGGTGCGAGATGCTGTTTGAGCCAGGGCACGAGCAGCCGCATCGTCGTCATGAGGTGCTCGTGGAACAGCATGTGGCCGGCGCCGGGGATGAC
>DASTYK010000086.1 GCA_035764935.1 Longimicrobiales bacterium
CGCGCCAGCGCCAGCATCTCGTCCGTCATGTCCAGGCCGTACGCCTTGCCCGTCGGGCCCACCCGCTTCGCCGACAGCAGCACGTCGATCCCGCCGCCACTCCCCAGGTCCAGCACCACCTCGCCGGCGTTCAGCTCGGCCAGGGCCGTCGGGTTGCCGCAGCCGAGTGACGCGAGGACGGCCGCTTCCGGCAGCGTCGCCGTCGTCACGGAGTCGTACAGATCGCGCGTGATCGGATCCGTCGTGCCGCAGCTCCCGCCCGTCCCGCAGCACGATCCCTTCGCCTGTTCCTGCACGACCCGGAGCGCCGCCTGCCCGTATCGCTCCCTCACTACCTCCCGCACGTCGCTCATATCGTCCTCGCCGATCAAGAAAAGTTGATGGATTCCGGCACAAAAAAAGAACTCAACCGCAACACTGATCCTCGTGCGGCTCGCCGCACGCACAGCTCGACCACGCCTCCGGATCCGGCTTCCGCTCCTGGAGGTACGCGGCCATCCCGTCCAGCACCTCCGGCCTCAGGGAGTAGAAATTCCAGCGCCCCTGCTTCCGGTCGTTCACCAGCCCCGCCTCGCGCAGCACCTTGAGGTGGAACGACAGCCGCGACTGGGCCGCCCCGACCGCGTCCTGCAGGTCGCACACGCACTTCTCTCCGCTCGCCAGCATATCGATGACGCGCAGCCGCGTCTCGTCGGAGAGCGCCTGGAAGAGGCGTGCGGTCTGGGTGGGGCTGAGCTCGGTCGTCTTCATGGCAGGATGATACATCAAGGAATCTTGGTGTGTCAAGGATCCCGTCGTCTTGAAAGGAAACGGCCGTGCCTGGTACGAGCTGATGGCTTACCGCGACCCTGTCGACAGGCTGTCGGCGTCGTCATTCCGGATTCTGCGCCATACGGCACCTGTGCCCAGCAGCCGCTGCCCGGGGGATGTGTTGTGCGCCGGGGCAGCGGCGGTGGGCAGTGAAGGACTGAGCCGCTTTAATCCAGGGGTGGTTGCAGCGAGACGGCGAGGGGGACGTCATCGGCGTAGAGCGCGTCCAGCCCGAGCGCAGCACCGAACATCCATTGCTGTGCGTCGACGACATCACCGCCGAATGCGTGCAGGCCGGATTGCTTCGCCACAGCGACCAGCATGCTTGCCGCGCCGGCCTGAAGCTGCTCGAGCTGTGCCAGCAGACGCAGGTCGAAGCTGACAATGGTCGCCCCCACAGCATGTGCCGTCGCCAGGGCCTGCGCCGGTTCGGCATATCCGGGCAACCGGTGCACGGTGCCCAGCTCGGCCCACTGCAGGCCGAATTCTGGCGCCTTGTCGATCAGCGTGACGGGAAGGCCGAGCGCGGCTTCGATCTGCTGCGGCGACAGGAATTGCAGAACGAGAAGCGTGAGCTGGCGCGGGATCTCGGGTGCGCGGTCGGCCGCAAGTGCGAGCATGACGGGTGACATGGAGTTGAAGAAGACAATATCGCTCGCATGCATGCGGCGGATGGTGCCGATCACCGCATCGACCAGCTCGTCTTCGCCCTCATCCAGCGGGTCACATAACGGTGAGGGCGGCTTGAGCTCGACCGTGACGAGGCCGCTCAGCCGATCCGGTGAGGCACGGTTGGCGCGTCGCGCGTTCTGCAGCAGTGACTCGAGAGTGGCAATATGCGGCTCACGCGCCAGCAGCTCATCCGCCGTCATCGTGCTGAAACAGGTCAGGTCGTCGAGAAAGTCCTCATGCCAGGCTACCACTTTTCCGTCTGAGGTCAGCGCCAGATCCAGTTCCACCACTGGTGCACCTGCAGCGAATCCGGCTCGCAGCGCAGCGAGCGAATTTTCGATGGGGCGCAGGGGATCCTCGCCGCGATTCGGCCCCATTCCGCGATGCGCGATGACCACCGGTCCTGCCTCCAGCGCGAGCAGCGCCTCGATCGTGCTCGGCAGCATCAGCCCGGGGGGAGCTGTCTCTGCCATCGGACCATCGGCTTCCGGGCGCGTGGAAACGGCCAGGGGATCACTGCAGCCGGGAACAACGGCGGTCAGAATTACGGCAGCAACGGAGGACTGGCGCATGGTGGCCTCCTTCTGAGGAAATCGGACGGTGCTGCACCATGCACCCTGTAATCGCGTCGCGGCGCTGCCGTTCGCGACGTAGACAACCGGGAACTCTGACGTAGTAGGTCGGAGAGCTACCCCCGTCGAGTGAAGGAATGAGCGAGCCGTCGGGAATGGCGTGAGTGCAATTGACGCCTGCGACAGCCTCAATGCGCGTGTCGCCGCCGCGGCCGTTTCACGATCGGATCGACAGAAAAGAGGCGGCAGCAGCATTGCCGACCAGGACAGCAGCCACCCCCAGCAGCAGTGAGCCCACGGCATACGCTCCGGCCTTGCCCCACGCGCCGACCCCGAGCAGCTCGACGGTCTCGTAGCTGAAGGTGCTGAACGTGGTGAATGCGCCGAGCAGGCCGATCGTGATGGACGCGCGTACCTCGGGCGCCAGGCGGATCGCTTCGAGGTAGTGGAGGACGAATCCGAGCAGCAGCGACCCCACCACGTTCACCACCAGCGTGCCCAGCGGAAAACTCGAGCCGGCGCGGGCCTGGATCCAGCCGCCCAGGCCGTACCTGGCCACGGCGCCGGCGGCACCGCCGAGTGCGATGTACAGCACGGTCATGAACCCTCCACGAAAAAGCCTCCCGACCGGCGAGGCCGGTGGGAGGAGTCATCAGCGGTGGCGGACCGCGGTTCAGGCGAACTCCATCGCCATCTGCTTGTTGCTGCATGATGCCACATTCAGCGCGACGCCGCAACGTACTGGCTGCGATTGTTGCAGTACGAATGAGCAGATCGTCTGACTTCGAATGGTACCCGGCGTGGATCATCCTGCCAGTGTGAGCGACCGCCGGGCTCGACGCCACAGCATCGATCGCCGCATCGCCTCGCGATGCATACGGAAGGGAATCATGAGAAAGCTCGTAGTCGGTACATTCCTGACGCTGGACGGGGTCATGCAGGCCCCCGGCGCTCCCGACGAGGATCGCGACGGCGACTTCCGCCACGGCGGCTGGCTGGTGCCATACTTCGACGATACGCTCGTCGAGACCATGACCGAGTGGACGACGAGCGCCGGCGCGTTTCTCCTGGGCCGCAAGACGTACGAGATCTTCGCCGCCTCCTGGCCCAGGTCCACCGATCCTGCGGACGAGTCGGCCATGGCGCTCAACACGCGACCGAAGTACGTCGCATCGCGCACCCTGAAGGACGTCAGCTGGAACAACGCGAGCCTGCTCCAGGGCGACGTCGCGGATGCTGTCGCCGAGCTGAAATCCCGGGATGGCGGCGAGATCCAGGTCCATGGCAGCAGTGAGCTCGTCCAGACCCTGCTCGAGCATGATCTCGTCGACGAGCTGCGGCTCTGGATGTTTCCCGTGGCTCTCGGCACCGGCAAGCGCCTGTTTGGCGACGGCACGATCCCGCGTAGCTTTTGCCTCGTCGATCTCCGGCAGAACACGACCGGAGCGGTGCTGCACGTATACGAGCGGGTGGGCGACCTGAAGTACGGTGCGGTGGAGGTCGGCGAGGAAACGGTCGTATTCGACTGAAGGACGGCCGTCGCTCGCGGAATGGGAAGCGGTGGCGGAAGAGATTCTGACCGACCGTTAGCCCGCTCCACACCCGCCCGGCTTCGCTCTGAACAGGAGGACCGAGGCGACCGGATCCACCGGGAGATCGAAATGGAATTCCTGCTGCTGCTCGCACTCAACGCCGCTCCGCCAACGGCCCCTCCGGATACGGTCGACGTCGTGGTCACGGCTGTGACGCACTGGGTCGGCGACGTCGGTACGTTGCGGGAGGACGCGGGCTCGTTGCACGTCCGCATCCAGACATCGGAGGGCTCGAGGCTGGTGCCGATGTCGGACAGCGTGAGCGCGGAGATCGCCCGCCGCCTCGGACTGCGACTGGTTCCACGGGACGAAGTAGTTCACTGCCAGCGCGTCGAGGACCTGCCGAGCGGGCAGTGGCCGAAGTGCTCGATGGACGTAGCCCGCCACTGGAACATCACGCTGGAGTATCTCGATGCGGGTAGCGGCCTGGCGGAAGTGACGGTGGGATCGACCCGCCGGTCGTCCGGCGTCACGCGCATCTCCGGCGCGGCGATGACATTCGAGTTGCGATATGCCGACGGACAGTGGAAGGTCACTCGCGTCGTGTTGGATGCGATCACCTGATGTCAATGACGCCGCAGCGATGAGCAGCACGTCGCCCGACCTGCCGTACGCCCGCATCTACGGCGGTCCGCTCGAGGATTTCGTGCGACGTCGTGACGCGCTCGTCCGCGAGCTGCGTTCTGCCGGTGACCGCGACGCTGCGAACGCGGTCAAGGGGCTGCGCAAGCCGTCGCGCGTCGCCTGGGCACTCGACCAGGGCGCGATCACGGCACGCGACAGCTTCGACGCCCTCGCCGATGCCGCCGCCGCGCTCGTGAAGGCACAATCCAGCGGCGGCGATGCACGCGCGGCGATGGCAGCACTGCGGGACGCGGTGCGCAGCTTCGCGGAGAACGCGGCGGATGCGGCAGGGAGTGCAGGGCACCGCACCGAGCCCGGCGCCCTGATGGGCGCGGTGCACGCGGTGCTCGGCCGGCAGGACAGCTTCGAGCAGCTCAGGTCCGGATGCCTCGTCGACGTCCCTGAAGCTGGCGGACTCGACGTCTTTTCTGCATTTACCATGCAGCCTGCAGCCGCGACCTCCGCACCGGCGGCAGGAGCGACGGTCGCAACGCCGCGCCGCAAGAGCGACGAGCGCGAACAGGCCGCGCGTGCGGCCGTGGAAGCCGCGGCCAGCGCGCTGGACGATTCTCGATCGCGGCTGGAGCGCGCCAACGCAGACACCGAGCAGGCGGAGGCGCAGCTCGCCGACGCCGAGGAGCGAGTGCGACAGGCCGAGGCAGACGCGCGTGCTGCGCGACAGCGCGTCGCGAGTGCACGCAAACGCGCAGAGTCCGTGGCAGCCGAGGTGCGCAAGGCGGAGCAGGCACTCGAGCGCGCGCGGCGCAACGTGCCGCAGGCGTAGATCAGCATCACACACGACATCGGGAGGCAGGATGCAGCAACCGATCGAGGCGTTCCGCGCGTCGGAGCGCCCGCTCCGGAGCATTCGTCGCCGGCTCACCCCCGCAACCATGCTCCTCGCCGCG
>DASTYK010000087.1 GCA_035764935.1 Longimicrobiales bacterium
ACGAACTGGGTCCGGCTTGCTTCATTTCCTTTGAATTGCGTATCCACGCGGGCAGAGCAGAGCAGCAGAACCGCAATTCAAAAGAACGAATTCAGCCGCGCGTGGATCGTCGGCGCAGCGCCCGGCAGGCCCGACCCTGCGCCTCTGCTCCTCCGCGCCTCTGCGTGAAAAGAGGCAAGCCGACACTGTGTCCACTGTGTCCACTGTGACCGCTGTGACCTCTGTGTGAACCGAAAGGCACTATGCCGCCCGCAGACGCAGCGTGTCGAGGAACCCCGCAAGCGTAGTCAGATTCGATCGCAGCAGCTCGACGCTGCGAGCATTCTTTGCCATGCCGAAGGATCCTTCGATCGCCGCGACGAGCAGGCGTGCGACGGCGCGGGCGTCCACGTCCGTGCGTACGCGGCCGGTTCGCTGTCCCCGTTCGATCGCCGCAGCGAACGCATCGGTCCACGAGTCGAGTGTGGCCGCAAGACGCACGCGGAAGCCCTCGTCGAGTGGCGACATCTCCTGCGTCAGGTTGTTCAGGGGACAGCCCAGCTCGATGCCGCCGCTCTCGAAGTCGTCCGCGCGACGACGCAGCACGGCCTGCAGCGAATCGACAGGATCCGTGTGCGCGTCGCCCAGGCCGTCGATGTACGCCTCGAGCAGCGGCGTATGAATGATCTCCTCGAGGACGGCGTAACCCAGCGTCGTCTTGTCCGGGAAATGGTGGTAGAGCGCGCCCTTGGTGGCGCCCGCCCGGTGCAGGATGGCGTCCACGCGCGCAGCCTGGAATCCGTTCAGGTGGAACTCCTGGAAGGCGGCCTCCAGGATGCGCCGGCGTGTCTCGTCCGGGGCGCGCGTACGGCGTTCCTTCACTTCATGTCTCCTTGCGGATTGCGACGAGCGGATCCACGCGCGCCGCGCGCACCGCCGGCACACCGGCCGCAATCAGCCCGACGGTGATCATGACGAGGGTCACGAGCGCGAGCGTCCAGGGATCGCTCGGTGCGACGCCGAACAGCATGCCGTCGAGCAGTCGCGCCACGATCAGTGAGCCGAGCAGGCCGAGCGTCGTGCCCATCGCGAGCAGCAGTGCGCCGTCACCGAGCACCATCCCGAGCACGCGAGCGGGTGCCGCGCCCAGGCTCATGCGGATCCCGATTTCCGCCGTCCGCTGGCTGATGAAGAAGGACAGCGCGCCCGCGAGTCCGACGGACGCGATCACGAGCGCCAGCATGCCGAGCGCGCCGACGAGGAACGTGTTGAGCCGTTCGGCGGCGACCGTTTCCGCGCGGATCTGCTCGAACGTCGCGACGCGCAGTACCGGCTGATCCGGCGCCAGCTCGCTCGCGATCTGCTGCACACGCGGCGCGAGCGCCGAGGCGCCGTTCGCACGGATCACGAACGCACCGGGGAAGTAGCCGATGTCGTTCTGAGTCAGAGGCTGGTACATGACGAGCGGCGGAGCCGCGTCCGGACCGTCGTCGCGGGTGTTGCTGACCACGCCGACCACCGTCTTCCACCGCTCGGTCATTCCGATCGCGGGGAGAACCTGGCCTGTCCACGAGACGTAGCGACCGAGCGGATCCTCATCCCCGAACAGCCGCTCCGCGAGCGCCTGGTTCAGGATCGCCACCGGACCGCTGTCCACCCGGTCCGTGTCGTCGAATGCACGGCCGCGCAGCACCTGCATGCCGGCCGCCTCGAAGAACTCCGGTGTCGCCGTGCGATACTCCGCCATCGGAACCGGTACGCCGGGCTCCGGTGGCCGCCCTTCCGCCATGATCTCCAGCTTCAGCTCGTTCCTGCGCAGCGGCACGCTGAGCCCCACACCGACCGCATGCACACCGGGCAGCGCTTCGATACGGCGCTGCATCTCGTGCTGCAGCGCCACGATCTCGGCGGCGCTCTGCCCCTCGTGGTCCGCAGGTACCTCGAGCGTCAGCGTGTTCTCCATCCGGACACCCAGGTCCACCGAGTTCAGCTTCACCAGCGTGCGCGCGAGCAGCCCCGCCGCCGTCAATACCGTCACGCTGGCCGCCACCTGCGCCACGATCAGCCCGCGCTGCAGACCCTGCCTGCTGCCCGTCGTGCGCGAGCCCGAGCGCGTGAGCATCGCACCGGCCGCCTCCCGGAAGTGCAGCCCCGGCATGAACGCGAACACCAGAGCAGCAAGGCCAGCCACCAGCACGGTGAACAGAAGTACGCCGCCATCGAGCCGGATTTCGCTCGCACGTGCGGTGTACCGCCCCGCAAAGCCGACCAGGAGGTCCAGCCCCACCCACGCGAGCACGACCCCGAACACCGCACCCAGCAGCGCCAGCACGCCCGTCTCCGCCAGCAGGATGCGACGCAGGGCCCACCGGTTCGCGCCCATCGCCCAGCGCACGGCGAACTCGCGATCCCGCTGCATGTTTCGCGTCAGCACCAGGTTCGCCACGTTGGCGCACGTCGTCAGCAGGACCAGGCCGGCCGCAGCCATGAGCAGCCACAACGCAAAGCGCGCCTGCGACGTCAGCGCCTCACGAAGCGGCGTGACACTCACGGCATAGCCCGCCGCCGCGTCGTAGTTCTCCGGGTACTCGTCGTACATGCGCGCAGCCACGCGGTCCACTTCGACCTGCGCGTCCTCGACGTCAGAACCGGGTGCAAGGCGCGCGAACACGTCCGTCATCCGGTGCGACCGGCCATGCACCATCGTCGCATCCAGGTGATGCGGACTCGTCACCAGGTTCACGAACACGTCCGTTGCGCCGGGGAACGGCGGCGCCGGCTCCAGCACACCCACCACCGTGACCGACCGCCCGTTCATGCGGAAGGCACGACCGATGACCGAAGGATCCCCGCCGAAGGCGCGCTGCCAGTAGCCGTGCGTCAGCATCATCACCGGCTCCGCGCCGGCCCCGTCGTCCGCGGCACCGAACGTCCGCCCCAGCACGGCACCGAGACCCACCACGTCGAAGTAGTTGCCGCTCACGATCCCCGCCTGTACCTGCACCGGACGGCCGGAGCCGAGCATCGTGAAGGGCATGGCCGAAAACTCCGCGAAGCCCGTGAGCGTCCGCATCGACTCGCGCAGGTCGACGATCTCCGGCACCGAGAACTTCACGTCCGACATCCCCGACTGCGCCGCGGAATGCTGCAGGTAGACCAGCGTCGCATCGTCCTCGTGCGGCAGCGGCCGCAGCAGCACCCCCCGGAACACACTGAAGATCGCCGTGTTCGCACCGATCCCGAGTCCGAGCACGATTACCACCAGCGCAGCAAAGCCCGGCGACTTCAGCAGCGACCGTATCGCGTAGCGCATGTTTCCCTGCCCTCCCCTTCGGTTCTCGAAACCGCATCCCCGTCCGCGCAACAGACCGACCGGTCGGTATATGTGGCCGCGGCGGCCGGTCCCGCAACCGCTGCGGGGCATCCACGACCATCAGACTGACGGATATTGGCGGGTGGATCGGTCGTTTTTTCACACACGGGTGGATCGGTCGTTTTTTCACACAGAGGTCACAGCGGATCACGGGGGATGCACGGACGTGCTCGTTTTCACGCAGAGCCGCGGAGGGGCAGAGGCGCAGGTGCTTTCGGATACGCGAAAGCACCACGCCCATCTGCTTCACGTTTCAGTTTGCCGGACAGCCGGGCAGAGCAGGAGCAACGGAACCGCAACCAGAGTGCAACGCTGCCGGACGAGGATGCTGCGGCATGACGAGTGAGCCTGCGCCCTGCGTCTCTGCTCCTCCGAGAGGATGCCGTTCACTCTGTGTCCGCAGTGCCCACTGTGACCTCCGTGTGAACCGCGGCGGACTAGGCTTCCCGCAACGCAACCGGCTCTTCCTGCCAGGCCCGCATGAGCAGCTCGTACGACCGTGCCCGTGCAGCGTGCGCGTGCACCATGGTCGTGATCATCAGCTCGCTGGCGCCGGTCTCTTCGACCAGGGCGTCCAGCTGGGGCACGACGGTGGCCGGGGAGCCGACGATGTGACGCGCGCGGTTCTCGCGCACGAATGCGCGCTCGACGTCGTCGTACGGGTACATGGCGGCTTCCTCGGGGGTGGGCACCGGCCCGAACTGCTGGCGGCGGAAGCGCAGCCAGCTCAGGTCGAGCGAGCTGGCGAGGAACTCGGCTTCCTCGTCGGTCGGCGCGCACACCACCGAGACGGCGAGGATCGCGTGCGGCTCGGGGAACTGGTCAGAAGGCTGGAACGCTTCACGGTAGGCCCGGAGCGGCGGCGCGGCCGGTGCGGGGCTGAAGTGGCGCGCGAAGCTGTAGCCCATGCCGAGCGAGCCGGCAAAGCGGGCGCTCGCGCCACTGGAGCCGAGCAGCCAGATCGGCGGCAGCGGCACGTCGGAGGGCACTGCGCGTACGCCGTGGAACGGATGGTCGGCGGGTGCGTCACCACGCGACAGCGTCAGCAGCTCCTGGAGCTGAGCCGGGAACTGCTCGGCGTCGAACGGGCGCATGGCGGCCATGGCCGCGCGATCGGAGCCGGGCGCCCGGCCGATTCCGAGATCGATCCGGTCCGGGTGCAGCGCCTCCAGCGTGTGGAACGCCTCGGCGATCCGGAGCGGCGCATGGTTCGGCAGCATGATGCCCCCCGAGCCCACGCGGATCGTCTCCGTCTGAGCTGCGATGTGCGCGATCAGGATCTCGGGCGCGGAACTCGCGATGCTCGGCATGCTGTGATGCTCCGCGAACCAGTGGCGCACATAGCCGAGCCGCTCGGCGCGCTGCGCGAGGTCGACGGAGTTGATCAGCGTCTGTGTCGCGGAAAAGCCGGCACCGATATGTGCAAGGTCCAGGACGGACAGTGGAACTCGTGTCATCATTCCTTCCATGAAGCTCGACGATCCAGAACGTACCCCGCGAAAGAGATGTGATCCATTCCGGCGCCGTTGCGTCAGCCCATCCGATCCGCGAGCGTCCCGGGCATGTCTTCGAACGCGGTGAGTATGCCTGGCGCGCCGCTGCCGCGTCGCCAGGTCCTCGTGATCTTCAGCGGGCTGCTGCTCGCGATGCTGCTGGCGGCGCTCGACTCCACGATCGTCGCGACCGCACTTCCCACGATCGTCGGCGAGCTGGGCGGGCTGGACCGGCTGGGGTGGGTCGTCACGGCATACCTGCTCGCGCAGACGGTCGTGACGCCGCTGTACGGCAAGCTCGGCGACCTGTACGGCCGCAAGGTCGTGCTGCAGTCTGCAGTCGTGCTGTTCCTGCTGGGCTCCGTGCTGTGCGGCATGGCGAACAGCATGATGCAGCTCATCCTGTTCCGCGCGATCCAGGGGCTGGGTGGCGGCGGGCTGATGGTGACGTCGCAGGCAGTGGTCGGCGACATCGTGCCGCCGCGCGAGCGCGGCCGCTATCAGGGCATCTTCGGCGCGGTCTTCGGTCTTTCCAGCATCGCCGGCCCGCTGCTCGGCGGCTACTTCACGACGCACCTGTCCTGGCGCTGGATCTTCTACATCAACCTGCCGCTCGGGCTCGTTGCACTGCTCGTGATCGCCGCGGTGCTGCCGCGTCGCACGGTGCGCGTGCAGCACGCAATCGACTACCTGGGAGCCGGCCTGCTCGCGCTCGCACTGAGCGCGCTCGTGCTGTTCACCGACCTCGGCGGCATCACGCTGCCATGGACGTCGACACCGATGCTCGCGCTGATCGGCAGCGGCCTGCTGCTCCTCGGCGCATTCGTGTTCGTCGAGAAGCGTGCGCGCGAGCCGGTGCTCCCGCTCCGCCTGTTCCGCGACCGCACCTTCACGCTGACGTCGGGCATCGGCCTGATCGTCGGCTTCGCGATGTTCGGCTCCGTCACCTACATCCCGCTGTTCCTGCAGGTCGTGAACGGTGCAACGCCCACGGGCTCGGGGCTGCAGATGCTGCCGATGATGGGCGGCATGCTGCTGACGTCGATTTCGTCCGGTCAGCTCATCAGCCGCTGGGGACGCTACCGCGCCTTTCCCATCGCAGGCACCGCCATCATGGCGCTGGGGCTGTTCCTGCTTTCACGCATGAGTGCCGACACGAGCGTACTCACGGCTTCCATCTACATGGCCGTGCTGGGCTCCGGCATGGGCTTCGTCATGCAGGTGCTCGTGATCGCCGTGCAGAACACGGCGCCGTACGCGGACCTCGGTGTTGCGACGTCCGGCGCGACACTCTTCCGGCTGATCGGCGGCTCGCTCGGCACCGCCGTGTTCGGGGCGATCTTCGCCGGTGAGCTGGCGATGCACCTGAGCGGCGCGGGCGGCGCTACCCTGCCGGCTGGCACCGGCGTGTCGCCGCAGGTGATCGCAGAGCTGGCACCCGCCGACCGCCTGGTCTACATCACGTCGTTCACCACATCGCTAGGAACGGTGTTCGAGTTCGCGACCGGCGTGGCGCTGGTCGGCTTTCTGCTGACCTGGTTCGTTCCCGAAAAGCCGCTGCGCGAGACCGTCGGCGCGCTCGCCGAAGACATCGGCCAGGGCACGGGCGAGATCTTCCCCATGCCTGTCGACGCCCGTTCCGTCCGGCAGCTCGAGCAGTCCCTTTCGCTCATTGCGTGGCGCGACACGCGCCGCGAATACATTCGACAGGTCGTCAACCGCGCGGGCATCGACCTGTCGCCGGCGGCCGCATGGCTGCTGGTGCAGCTCGACGAGAAGCCTGGCGTACGCGTGCTCGACCACGCGCACAGCGACGCCGAGCGGGAGCGCAGGGTGCGTGCGGCGTTCGAAGAGCTGCGGGAGCGCGGACTGCTCGAGCCGGGAGCGTCGCTCGACGATGGCGCTGTCCCGAACGATGCCGGCTGCGCACTGCTCGACCGGCTGGTCGCTGCCCGACGCGAGCACCTGCAGGAGACGATCCGGGACTGGGATCCCGCGCGGCGAGCCGATGTGGCGGCCGCGATTGCACGAGTCTCGCGCGAAATGGTACCCGCGCGCGCGACGCGCCCCTGAGGCGACGGAGACCACATGGCCGACAGCGCGCAGAACCCGCAATCCCCGCGACCGGGCGAAAAGACGGACGGCGCCGGTGCGACTCCCCCCGCATCCCGCTTCCCGCGCCGCACCTGGCTGATCTTTCTGCTGATCGTGCTGTTCAATTACCTGCTGATGCGCACGTTCTTCCCGTCCACGGACACGGTGACCGTGCCGTACACGCTGTTCCGCGCGCAGGTGGACAGCGGCAACGTGGAAACCGTGTTCAGTCGCGGCGACCGCATCAGCGGCCGCTTCGAATCTCCCGTGCGCTTCCCCGCCGAGCCGGATACCATCCGGAACGTCGAGCCGCGCAACGTCAGGGACTTCGAGACCACGCTGCCCACGTTCCTCGACCCGGGGCTCGAGGCACTGCTCATCACCAACGGTGTCGAGATCAGTGCGGAGCCGATCCAGGAGGGCAACACCTGGCTTACGCTGCTCTTCAGCTTTGCGCCGGCACTGCTGCTGATCGGGCTGTACGTCTGGTTCCTCCGGCGCGCGGCACGACAGGGTGGCGGCATCGGCGGTGCGATGATGGGGATGGGCAAGAGCACTGCGCGCCGATTCGACAGTGAGCAGGACACCAAGGTCACGTTCGAAGATGTCGCCGGCATCGATGAGGCCGAGAACGAGCTGATCGAGATCGTCGACTTCCTGAAGGACCCGCAGAAGTACACGCGGCTTGGCGGCACCGCGCCCAAGGGCGTGCTGCTCGTCGGCTCGCCGGGGACCGGCAAAACGCTGCTCGCGCGCGCTGTCGCCGGAGAGGCGGGCGTGCCGTTCTTCTCGATGAGCGCGTCGGAATTCGTCGAGATGATCGTCGGCGTAGGCGCGGCGCGTGTGCGCGACCTGTTCAAGCAGGCACGCGAGCACGCACCCGCAATCATCTTCATCGACGAGCTGGACGCGATCGGCCGCGCGCGCGGCCAGGTCGCGATCGGCGGCTCCAGCGAGCAGGAACAGACGCTGAACCAGCTGCTCAGCGAGATGGACGGCTTTTCCAGCCGCGAGGGCATCATCGTCCTCGCCGCGACCAACCAGCCGGACGTGCTCGACAAGGCACTGCTGCGTGCAGGACGGTTCGACCGGCGCGTCATCGTGAATCCACCCGACCTCGTCGGCCGCAAGGCGATCCTCGAGGTACACACACGCGACGTCCCGCTTGGAGACGACGTCGACCTCCTCGAGATCGCGAGCAGCACACCCGGCCTCGTCGGCGCAGACCTGCGCAACCTGGTCAATGAGGCGGCGCTCCTCGCCGCACGGCGCGAGCAGGACGTCGTGCACGCGAAGGACTTCATGGACGCGCTCGAAAAGATCGTGCTGGGGCCCGAGCGGCCGCTGCTGCTCAGCCGCAAGGACCGCGAGCGCATCGCCTACCACGAGGGCGGCCACGCAATTCTCGGACTGGTCGTCGAAGGCGCGGATCCGGTGCGTCGCGTCTCCATCGTGCCGCGCGGGCAGGCGCTGGGCGTCACGTACCAGCGCCCGGACGCCGATCGCTACAACTATCCGGAGAGCTACCTGCGCGCCCGCATCATCGGCGCACTCGGCGGACGCGCCGCGGAAGAGCTCGTGTACGGCACTAAAACGACAGGCGCAGAAAACGACATCGAGCAGATCACTTCACTCGCCCGCAGCATGGTCACGCGCTGGGGCATGAGCGAGGCGCTCGGCATGGTGCAGCTCGCGCCACGCGAGAACCGCTATCTGGGCGTGGCGGGCATGGACGGCAGACAGTTCAGTGAAGCGACCGGCGAGAAGATCGACGAAGAAGTGCGTCGCATCATCCAGGAGTGCCACGACGAGGCGATCCGACTGCTGCAGGCGCACCGCCCGGAGCTGGATGCGCTGGCAAAGGCGCTGCTCGAGCGTGAGACGCTGGATGAGCAGCAGATCCTGGACGTTACAGGGTTGAGGAAGGATGCGGTGGAAGTGCGGAACGGCCGCGCGACAGGACAGGGCGGCCCGATCGGGTGACCTGCGCACCGGGTACGCATCGGCACATGCTCGCCGCGCGGACGCGCGCAGCGAGCAATCCGAAGCCATGGGCGAATGAGGAGTCGGTTCGCGATCGGCGAATGCCTTGCACGCTGGCGGCACCGCTCACTGGCACAGACATCGCAACGCTGCTGTGGTCATGCGGCCTGCAGCAATCGCAGGCACGGTTACTCGCAGGATCGGAGCAGCAGAAATGACCAGTTTCAAGGTTGGCTACCTGGTTGGCAGCCTGGCAACGGAATCGATCAACCGCAAGCTGTCACGCGCACTCGTTCGACTCGCACCGAAGAACCTCGAGATGAACGAGATCGGCTATGCCGACCTCCCGCTCTACAGCTACGACTTCGATCCCGACTACCCGCAGGTCGCACGCGACTTCAAGCAGGCAATCACGTCCTCCGATGCGATCCTCTTCATTACGCCGGAGTACAACCGCTCCGTGCCGGGCGCGCTCAAGAACGCGATCGACTGGGCGAGCCGGCCGTACGGTCAGAACGCGTTCACTCGCAAACCGTCCGCCGTCATTGGCGCCTCCATCGGCCAGATCGGCACCGCTGTAGGCCAGCAGCACCTGCGCAGCATCCTCAGCTTCTGCAACTCGCCCCAGATGAACGCACCCGAGGCATACATCCACTTCACGCCGGGTCTCGTCGACGACGAGGGAAATGTTTCGGTCGAGTCGACCGAGCAGTTCCTGCGCGATTTCATGCAGGCCTTCGAACAGTTCATCGAGCGCGTGTACACGGTGCTGCCGCGCAACGAGTGAGATGCGGTGCCGGATGCTGGAACGGTGTTGCAGCCGGACCGGATCGGCCGACGTCGTCGCCGGAAATGTCACAATAGCCTGTTGCCGCGCCGGCAACTGCAACGTTTCCGGCGCCTGGCGCCGGGAATGTCACACTAGCCTCGGGCCACACCGGCAACTGCAACGTTTCCGGCGCCTGACGCCGGCAATGTCACACTAGCATGTGGGCCGGCGGCCAACTGCAACGTTTCCGGCACCTGGCGCCGAGAATGTCACAATTGCCTGTCGCCGCGCTGTCGACTGCAATGTTTCCGGCGCCTGACGCCGGGAATGTCACAATTGCCTGTCGCCGCGCTGTCGACTGCAACGTTTCCGGCGCCTGACGCCGGGAATGTCACACTAGCCCCGGACCGCACCGGGCAACTTCAACGTTTCCGGCCCCGCGCCGTCATATGTCGCGACCCGTACGGAGCTCCGGCGGATAGAGCGGTCCCGGCAGCACGCCCCGGAATGCTCATCCCCCCTCATCTTCCCCGCGAACTCCTCCCCTTGCCAATACGTGTTAGAACACATATATTCCTGCCATGTCACCCGACCTGCGCAGCGAGATCAGGCAGTCCAGGCCCTTCAGCAGCCCGGAACAGGAGGCGTTCCTGAGCATCGGACGCACCTGGGCGGTGCTGGAGCACATGTTTTCGGAGGCGCTCAGGCCGTACGGCATCACCGCGACGCAGTACAACGTCCTGCGGATCCTGCGAGGAGCGGGCGAGCGCGGCCTGTGCCGGGCCGAGGTCATGGAGCGCATGATCACCATGGTTCCGGACGCGACGCGGCTGCTGGACCGGATGGAGGCCGCGGGACTGATCGAACGGCAGCGGAGCAGTGAGGATCGGCGCTTTGTGACGACCCGGATCACCGGACAGGGCGTCGCGCTGCTGGACGAGCTGGAGAAACCTGTCCGGGAACTCCACCGCCGGCATCTGGGCGGACTCGAGGAGTCTGAGCTGCGCGAGCTGATCAACCTGCTCACGCGGGTGCGCGAGGGCGCCTGACGGGCAGTCTGGTTGTTTTTTTTCGTAATTACCTGTTATCACACCCAGTGTCGACACATGGATCGCACTGGACCCACGAGGATCGGAGACGACGATGAGCACGATTGCACGCGATACGGCAGCGAGCACGGGCAGTGCGGCGGCAACGGGAGTGAGCGGAGCCGTTACAGCGGACACGGGAGCGGCAGTGACGCGCGCGGCCATCGGGCTCGCGGTGCTGCGCGTGGTACTGGGTATCGTCTTTGCCGCGCACGGTGCGCAGAAGCTGTTCCAGATGGGGATTCCGGGTCTGACGGAAGGCTTCGCGGCGATGGGTGTGCCACTGGCCGGGGTGGCTGCGCCCGCGGTCGCGCTGCTCGAGTTCGTCGGCGGGCTCGCGCTGATCGCCGGGCTGTTCGTAGCGCCGATCGCCCTGGGACTCACCGTCGTGATGGTGGGCGCACTGTTCCTCGTGCACCTGCCGGCAGGGTTCTTCCTGCCGAACGGGTACGAGTTCGTGCTGACGCTGGGTGCAGGTGCGGTGGCGCTGGCGCTGGCGGGCCCGGGCGCCTGGTCGCTGGACGGGCTGCTGGCGCGGCGACGCGCCGCGAAGCAGGCGGAAGGACGTCGCCTGTAGGCGAGGCGGCCCCAGCTTCGCGTTGGTCGCCAACGCTGTAACGTTCCGCTTCCCGGCGGGACTGTAGCAGGAACGATGACGGCAGATGAGCGGCCGGAGGAACCCTCCTCCGGCCGCTCACGCGCGTCACTGTCGGGAGAGTTGCCATGAGGACACGGACATTCGCGGTGGATCGGGCGCGGCTTGCGCGGTTCGCGGGTGATGGTGCGAGTTCCGGCGCTACACTGTCGGTGCTGGATCTCGACACGGGTGAGGAGGCGAAGTACACGCTGATGTCGGGCGAGCGCGTGGACATCGATGCCGGGCATGTCTCGCTGGACTCGCCCGTCGGCCAGGCGTTGTTCGGTGCGACGGCCGGTGCGGTGGTTACGGTCGAGACGCCGCAGCGCACGCGTCGGCTGCGTGTGCTGGCGGTAACGACGCCGCAGAGCGAGGCACCGGAGCCGCCGCCTGCAGCATGAGTGGGCTCCGGCCGCGCGTTGATAATGCGCGGAGGCAGGGCCATCATTGTTCGTGGATGCGAACGGCCGTGCGCGGAGATTTCCGCGGGCGGCCTTTCGCGCGTAATGCGTCCCCGGGACGAAGGAGTGCCAGTGAGCCAGGCCATCGACAGCCAGCGTACGCCCGAGGCGCGGGTCGGCATGCTGTCCAACGCGAGTCTCCCTCCGCCCGCAGCGGATGCAGGTGCTGCCCGCCCTGCTGCAGGTTCCGAGGACGAACTGTTGTTGCGCGCCCTGCGTGACCGCGACGAATCCGCTTTCGTGCGCGTTCTCGATCTCTATTACGGCCCCATGCTCCGCCTGGCGATGACGCACGTGCGCTCGAGCGCAACGGCGGAGGAAGTCGTGCAGGATACGTGGCTCGCCGCACTGCGCGGGATCGGCAGATTCGAGGGTCGTTCCTCGGTACGCACCTGGCTGTTCCGCATTCTGCGCAACATCGCGCGCACGCGCGGCCAGCGGGATGCGCGGCTGCACCTGTTCTCCGACGTGCAGCCGACCTCGCCTGAGTCGCGCGACGGCTCCCGGCAGGAGCAGACCGTGTCGGAGGCGCTCTGGACCAGGCCGCGCCAGGATCCCGAGTCCGCCCTGATGTCACGGGAGCTGCGCGCGCGGATCGATGCAGCGATTGCGACGCTGACGCCGCGACAGCGGGAGGTCATCGTGCTCCGCGACATCCAGGAATGGACGACGGACGAGGTGTGTAACGCGATGGGGATCACGCAGACAAATCAGAGAGTGCTGCTGCACCGGGCACGCGAGCGCGTGCGCGCCGCGCTCCGACCATGGGTTGACGAGGACATGGAACACGAGGATGTCTGACAGCATGGATTGCAGTGACATCGACGAGCTGGTCGACGCCTGGCTTGACGACGCCCTGCCGCCGCTCGAACGGCAGGGATTCGACGCTCACCTGGCCACGTGCGAGGCCTGTCGCACGACCGCACTGGAGCAACACTGCACGCGCCAGCGCAGCCCTGGCCCTCCGGACTTTCCCATGCCGGCGTTGATGAAGCGCCGGCTTGTGCAGGAGCTCCGGGAGCTCGGGCAACACCACGCCTGAACGTACACCTGCAGAACCACGCACCGTCGTCGACATCCTCGTTCAGGAGGTCGCAACGGGCACGCGCGCTCGGCGAGTAACGCTTTCGATCATCCGCGGACCGTAAGGTCGCAATGTCGGGACATTGCGGTGCGGGACGGTGATCACAGGAGCGAGGAGCGTATTCGATGAGCAGGACGGTTCTGGCACTGACGGATCTCACGGCCCGTTCCGACGCTGCGCTCGCGTGGGCGGACTCGGTCGCTGCAGCGTGCGGCTGGAGCCTGCACGTCGCGCACGCCGTGGAGCTGGCGGATCGAGAGCTCGCCCGCACGGGAGACGACCTGCACCGCGTACACCATGCGATCGTCACGGCGGATGCCGCTGCCCGCGCGCAGCTGCAGCGCACGCTGGGTGAGCGGGCTGCGCTCACGGAGCGCGTCATCGATCTCGACGGCGCCTGGCCGGCCATGCAGCGGCGTGCCGCCGTGCTGCAGCCGGCATTGATGGTGCTTCCGCGTGTTGTGCTCTCCGCCGATGATGCGTTCGACAGCGCACTCAGCAAGGACCACGCACTGGCGCAGATCCGGTGCGACGTGCTGCTCGTCGACGATTCCGCACCCTCGGACGCGCGGCACATGGTGGCGATCCTCCACCAGGTCACGCTGGACGCGCGGACGATCCAGTGTGCCGGCCGCTGGAGCCACATCCTGAAGCACGCGATCGCCAGCAGCAGCATCGCCTCGACGCCCGCACTGGAGCTCGTCCTGCTGGCCGACGACGGCTCCCTGCCCACGGCGCTGCAGGAGCCGGCACCCGACCTGGTCATCATTCCCGGCACACTGCTGTCGCGCGACGAACCCGATGGCTCCATGCTGTGGTCGCTGCGGAAGATGCTGCGCGAGACCTCGGCACCGGTGCTCGTGCTGCGCGGCGAGCCGCAGGTGCAGCCAGGCCTCACGGGGCTGCTCGCACGGCTGGAGCGGCAGCGCACAGGAGCGGCCGTCGAGCACCTGCCCCTCATGGCGTAGCGTCCCGCCCGGCGCTACGATCGTCGCAGGACGTATCTGCAGGGAACCCGCACGCCTGGCGCAGGGTCACCGGTGCCGTCGGCACCGCCCGCCCTCCCGCTGAAACCATCGAGCGTGCTGGTTCGTCCAAGAGGAAGCTTCACCGGCACTCATCGCACCCCGAGGCGGGCATGCACCTCCTGCACGACGCGCGGCTGGCCCTTCGCTCCCTGCGGCGCTCTCCCCTGTTCACCATGGCTGCCGTCCTGACGCTCGGGCTCGGCATCGGCGCAACCGTAGCGATCTACTCGGTCGTGAAACGGGTGGTCATCGAGCCCATGCCGTATCCCGACGGGGAGCGGCTCGTTCGGCTGTACAGCGAAACGACGGAAGGCACGTGGGGGCTGTCGCGCGCACAGTGGGTGCTGTACCGCGATGCGGCGCGGACGATCGAGGAGCTGGCCGGATACGATTTCGGCCAGGTGACTCTGCAGGGTGCGGCGGGGCCGGAACGCGCGGGAGTGTGGAGCGGCACGGCGTCGCTCTTCCGCATGCTCGGTTCGAGCGCGGTGGCCGGCCGGCTGATCGACGAGACCGACGACGACTACGGCGCTCCCAGGGTCGCAGTGCTGTCATCGGGGTACTGGCAGCGCGCCTACGGGAGTGATCCGGGCGTGATCGGGCGGACGCTCATGATCGACGAGGAGCCGGTCGAGATCGTCGGCGTGATGGCGCCGCTCGAGGAGCTGCCCGAGCAGGTCCCGCCCACCCTGCAGCCCGATGTCTGGCTGCCGCTGCAGCTCAACCTGTCCGGCCAGTTCTGGAACAGCCACATGGAGTTCCGCACGATCGCCCGGCTCGCGGCCGGCGCAACGCCGGAGGACGCATCACGCGAGCTGGCCGGATTCAATCCGCGCCTCATCGAGACCTTCCCGGATGCGTACAGCCGCGGCTTCATGGACCGCTATGCATTCCGTCCGCATGCCGTCCAGCTCAAGGACGCAGTCACGGGCGACGTCGCCCGCAACCTCTGGATCCTCCTTGCGGCCGTCGGCCTCGTCCTGCTCATCGCGTTCGGCAACGTGGCGAACCTGTTCCTGGTGCGCGCCGAGACCCGGCGTCGTGAGATCGCGCTGCGCAATGCCCTTGGTGCGGGTCGCCTGGACGTGCTGCGTCACCTGCTTTCGGAAAGCCTGGTGCTGGCCGGTGCCGGTGCGCTGCTCGGGGTGCTCTTCGCGCACTGGGTGGTGCGGTGGGTCGCCGCAGCAGCGCCCACCGGTATTCCGCGACTCGGTGCGGCAGGGCTCGACGCGGGCGTCGTGCTGTTCGCGGCGGTGCTCGCACTCGTATCTGCTGGCGTGCTCGCGCTGCTCGCGCACGCGCACCAGGCCGGCGGTGTGCGCAGCTTCAGCGCGCTCACGGAGGGAGGCCGCTCCGCAACGGTCGGGCGCGAGCGCCAGCGGGTCCGTGGGGCGCTCATCATCGGACAGGTCGGCTTCGCGCTCGCACTGCTCGTCGGCGCCGGTCTGCTGCTCGAAAGCTTCGAGCGACTGCGTCGGGTGGATCCCGGCGTGAGGCCGCAGGGGGTGCTTACCGTTTCCCTGCCCTTTTCCCCGCGGCACGACTCCTACGAAAGCCGGTGGGCATTCACCCAGGCCGTGCTCGAGCGGGTGCGTGCGCTGCCGGGGGTGGTCAGTGCCGGCATCGGGGCCGTACCACTGAGCGACAGCTACGGCTGCACGGTCCAGGCGTTCACGGACGCCGAGGTGATGCAGCGCATCAACGATTCACAGGGTACACTGTGCGCGGGGCAGAGCTCCGCAAGCGACGGCTATTTCGAGACGCTCGGCATTCCCGTTCTGGCCGGCCGCGCGCTGACCCCGCTCGATCACGCCGACCCGGATCGGGGTTCGGTCGTCGTGAGTCGCGCGTTCGCGGACAAGTTCTGGCCCGGTGAGGACGTGATCGGCAAGCAGGTTGCCCCGCAGGGTCGATCGGAGGGGCCGTACTACACGATCGTCGGCGTCGTGGGCGATGTGCACGAGTCGCTGAGCGAGCCGCCTGCAGTCGCGATCTATTACCCGCTCGTGCCGATCACGGGCACCGGCGGCCTGTACAGCAGCGGGGCGCTGATCATCCGGACGTCCAGCGACGACCCGCTCTCGTACTTTCCGGCCATCCGCGCCGCAGCGCTCGAGGTCGATCCTGCGATCCCGCTGGCCAACCCGCGCGTCATGAACCGGATCATCGCCGAGTCCATGAGCGGGCTGTCCTTCACGATGATCCTGCTCGGCAGCGCGGCCGTCGCAGCACTGCTGCTTGCAGCGGTGGGTCTGTACGGCGTGCTCGGCTACCTGGTGCAGCGGCGCACCAGCGAGATCGGTGTGCGCATTGCGCTCGGCGCGCGACCCGCACAGGTCGAACGCATGATCGTGGGTGGATCGCTGCGCCTGGTGCTCGCGGGCATCGCGCTCGGCGTCGCGATCGCCTTCGTTGCCGGCCGGCTGCTCGAGAGCATGCTGTTCGGTGTGGCACCGACGCAGCCATCAGCGTACCTCGTGGCCATCGCAGTGCTGGCACTCGTTGCAGTAGCGGCGAGCTGGATTCCGGCACGTCGTGCCGCCCACGTCGAGCCGGTCACCGCACTGCGCGCCGAGTAGGCGCGCTGCCGCCATGCAGGCTATGTTGCGGGCAGGCCGCTCTGAATCGACCGATCGAGGGAAACACCGGATGCCTGTTCGCCACCTGCTGCTGATCGCGGTTGCATGCCTGGCAGGCTGTACCGCAGCCACATCGCCGTCATCGTCGCCCGCGCAACCCGCTGTCGACGAGACGCGCGTCCGGATGCTGCTGACGTCACTCGCGCACGACAGCATGCAGGGACGCCGCGCCGGCACGGAGAGCGCCGCGCAGGCTGCCCGGTTCATCGCACAGCACATGCAGGAGATCGGGCTCACGCCGGCGGGCGACAGCGGCTACCACCAGTGGGTGCATGCCGCGCGCGTCGAGCGGAACGGGCGGCGTCGCATGGTCCTCGTCCCGGATGCTGCAGCGCTGGACACTGTCGGCACCGCCGATCACGTTTACGACGCCAACGTCGTCGGCATGATCCCCGGGGCCGACCCTGCACTGCGCGCTGAGGCCGTGGTCGTCGGGGCGCACTTCGATCACATCGGCATCATTGCACCGGTCGATGGCGATTCCATCGCCAACGGTGCGGATGACGACGCGTCGGGCGTGGTCGCCGTGCTCGAGATCGCGCGGGCGCTGCGCGCCGGCCCCGCGCCGAAGCGTACGGTCGTCTTCGTCGCGTTCGCAGGCGAGGAGGGCGGCGGGATCGGGTCGCGCGAGTACCTGGCAGATCCGGTGATTCCGCTGGAGCAGACGGTCGCGCAGTTCCAGATCGAGATGATCGGCCGCCCGGACTCGCTTGCGGGTGGACCGGGAAAGACCTGGTTGACCGGCTACGAGCGCTCCACCATGGGTGCCATGCTCGCCGACGCGGGCATCGCGATCGTGCAGGACCCGCGACCCGATCAGCGCTTCTTCATGCGCAGCGACAACTACGCGTTCGCCCGAGCCGGCATCCCCGCACACACGCTGTCGTCGTTCAACATGCACACGGATTACCACCGGGTGAGCGATGAAGTCGAGCACATCGATTTCGCGCACATGACCGCGGTGATCGAAGAGGCCATCCGCGCGGTCCGGATCCTGACGGACGGACCCCGACCGGAGTGGCTGCCCGGCATGCGACCGGAGTGAACGCGTGGTGTAACCGGCGTGACGGCGTGGCGTGACCGGAGCTGCTGCGTGGTGTGACCGGAGCTGCTGCTTGGTGTGACCGGAGTGACTGCGCGGCGTGACCGGAGCTGCCGCGGTGTTCAGGCCCGCCGTGCTTCCGCGAGCAGCGCTTCTTCCGCCATTCGCGCCAGCACCGCCTCCTCCAGCGTTTCGATCTCGCCCACGAGCAGATCGGTGAACGGATACTGCGCGCGCTCCAGTGCGGCGCGCGCAATCACCGGGAGCGTGTCTGCATGGGTGACGCCGTACAGGGCGGCATGCACCTCGGCGAACGTGTCCGGCGGCCGGGGCGCGAAACGCAACCCGGTGTGCGGCCTCTGCAGACGCTCGCCCAGCAGGTTCGTCAGCAGGGCAGCCCCGTGGAGCGGTTCTGTACCCGCCTCGATCTGCTGTTTCCACTGCACGACCAGGTCGCGCATGGACACGCCGAGCACACAGAGACCATCGTGGGTCGCTCGCACGGTTCCGGTACCAGTGCCGTCGGCCTCCCATTCGGGAGACCAGACGATCTCGGCGAACCGATCGCGCGCCGCTTCGCCGTAGAGGGCGATCCCCAGCACGATGCCGGCGTTGCAGTCCGTCGATGCAGTCTCGCCCATCGCAACCAGCACATCGAGCAGGTCCGTGCGGCCGGTTTTCACGGCGAGGGCAGGCAGGTATTCGGCAAAGAGGGACCGGTCGCGATAACTGAGAATCGTCGTCGCGATCTCTTCGCGCAGCGCGGTACACGGGAGGTGCAGCAGTCCACGCACCGCCGGCTCGCATTCCGACGTCCAGGTATCGTCGCCACGCGCGTATCTCCAGAGCATCGGCTCGGCCTGTTGCAGGCCACAGTAGCCGAACAGGTGCAGCAGGTCCTCCGGCATGCCGTCGCGCAGCATGCCATCCGCCGTTGTCGTCGAGGCGAACAGTTCCGCGGCGATGGCCTGGTCGGCGATCACCATGAGAGCGGGAACCACGTCGGCGTGAGCTTGCGGGTCCTCGCAGACCGCCTGCTGCAGCGCTCGCGCATCCTCGTGCGACCCGAGGCGACCGACGACGCGAAGGAGGACCTCCCGCTGATGCCAGTCGGAACCAGCGGAGGAGCCCTCGACCAGGTGTCGCGTTGCGTGCAGGATCATCGATGCGTTGCTCGGTGTGCCTTGCGGCATCGGCATGACGGAAACGGCGCGAGGGCATCAAACTATCAGCCGCCGGGACAGGCTCAAGCCCCGACGGCTGATCAGAATCATCGGTTCCGTTTGCCGCGCGTCAACTGCTGTTCAGTGCGTGCGGATCCCCGCGCGTCACCGGCGGACGATGCTCACTCTTCCGCTGCCGGTGTCGATCTCGATCGTGCCCCGGCCGTCGCCGAACGTCCCGCGCGCCGAGTCACGATCGCTCTCGCGCAACGTGGCCGGCACGTCGACGCTCACCCTGCTGCCCTCGATTTCGAACTCACCGCCGAAGTCCTCCGGGACGGCAACGCGGATGCTGCCGGACCCCGTGTCGACGACCAGCCGATCGACATCGCTCAACAGCTCGAGCTCGACGCCACCACTGCCCGTATCGATCTCGACGTCGCGAGCCGCCACGCCAGCCATGGTCACGGATCCCGACCCCGTGTCGACCAGCACGTCGTCGGCGCGCACGTTCTCTGCCCGCACCCGACCGGACCCCGTGTCGACGTGCAGCCGGCTGCCGCGCACCTCGGTGAGCTCCACCTGCCCCGACCCCGTATCGACGAGGAGGTCTCCCACCACCTGGTGCGCGCGGACGACGCCCGACCCGGTATCGATGCGAACGTCACCCTGCGCGTTGCGCACGTCGACCGTGCCCGAGCCGGTGTCGAGATAGAGCCGGCCGCGCGTTGCGCTGGTCTCGATGGGAGCGGCACCGACGTCGATCGTCAGATCGCCCTCGATGTTGCTCGCTACGACCGAGCCGACGCCGAGCATCACCTCCACCGAGCGTCCTGTCGGAACGAGCACGCGCAGGTCGGCGTGCGCCTCTGTACCGCGGCCCCTCGATCGGATGTTCACCCGGTCGCCTCCGCGACGGTCTCCGTAGAACGTTCCATCGCTGCGTACGCTGAGGCTCGTCCGCGACTCACCCCCGCGGTCGGCCCGGTAGACGACGTCGCCTTCCGGGTACCGGACGATCAGGGCTGCGCGGCCGTCCACCTCCCGACGTTCCACCTCCAGCCGCTGCGCGTCACGCCCGCCGCGCCGGACCTCGACGATCACGTTGTCACCGCTGCCGCGCTCCATGCGCACTGCACCGGCAAGGTTGAACACGGAAACGGCATTGCCGGAAATCGAGTAGCGCTCGACGTCCTGCGCCTGTGCGCTGCCGGCGGTCAGAACAGCGGTTGTACAGAGCAGTGTGCGACCGAGCCATGCGGTCGTGCGACCCATGAAGCCTCCAGGTTCGGGACGCAGTCCATACTGAGGATGCGCCACGGCAGTTTCACGTGGCAGCCGCCCTGTCGCAACCACGCGTGCGCGCCAGGGGTGGCATGCCTCCTGCCCTTCCGAGGGTGTCCCCTCGCAGGAGCGCACCGTGGCAGAACAGAAGAAGATCGACGAGCTGTACGACCTCATCGACGGCATCGAGATCGCGATGCTGACGACCCGCCGCGCAGACGGCCGACTCGTGTCCAGGCCCATGGCGACACAGGAGCGACAGCCCGGCGCCGACCTCTGGTTCGTGACCGACATCCACGCCCACAAAGTCGATGAGCTGGAGCAGGACCCGAACGTCAACGTCGCGTACTACCGCGATCGCACCCGGGAGTGGGTCTCCGTGAGCGGCACCGCGCGGGTCTCGCAGGATCGGGCGAAGATCCGCGAGCTGTATCGTCCCGACTGGCGCATGTGGTTCGGCAAGATCGACGATGTGCAGGACGGCGGTCCCGACGATCCGCGCCTGGCCCTGCTGCTCGTCACCGCCGACAGTGTCCATTACATGAAGAAGGAAAAGTCGACGCCCGCGGTGCTGTTCGAGATGGCCAAAGGCATGGTCACGGGTGAGCGGCCCGACATCGGAGAGGTGCGCGAGGTGGGCGGGTCGGAGCTGCGGTAACAAAGGGGGCGAGCGGGTGGCCATGCGTGAGCCGCCTACGCGGCAGCAGACTGGTGCTGTCGGCGGCGGCGGCGCGCCAGCATGCGAGCAGTCGTTCAAGGCGTGAACCGCGGCGCTCACGGTGCCATGCGTGAACCGCGACGCTCACGGTGCCATGCGTGAACCGCGACGCTCACGGTGGGTGAACCCGGCCGTTGCGAGCCGTCAAGAATGCCCAAGTGCCGTTTGTCCAATGCCTGGGGCCGACTCGACGGTCGTGCGCGCCGTGAGTGCAGCCCCATCGAGGAGCACGGATGCTGGTGGGGCCTGATTCACGGCGTATCCGGGGCTGAATCGCCGTGTTTCGCGGATCTGCCGCAGTGGGGCATGCTTCACGGCGTTGCCCTGCGGGTCACCCTCACGATCGACGCCCCTGCAACAAACGACCCGGGGCACGTTTCTACTCGCGCTCCCGTCAGGACCGATGACGCACGCCCCAGGGACGTCGCACCTCGAACCATTCTACGCCAGCACATGGACACCGACCGGCCCACCAAACGGTGTCGTGCGCCTCGCCTCCGGCGCAGCAGTTCTCATTTTCGCACGAGTGCCTGTGCCAGCCGCACCACCGTGGCGAACCTGCCTTCGGTGAGGTCCGTCCAGGTGAAGCGCAGGACCCGGTAGCCCGCCGCAGTGAGTTCCGCGTCGCGCTGGCGGTCGCCGACAAAGGACGCGTGGCTGCCGTGGAACGCGTAGCCATCCACCTCGACGACGACGCGCGAGTCCGTCCAGAGAAAATCCACTTCATACCCAAGGACACGTGTGTTGAGCACGGGCTCCGGGAGTCGTGCGGCCCTAACGATCTCGAGCAACCTGTCTTCCGCTTTGGAACGCGTGAATGCGGGCCCACGCTCTGAGCCCAGCAACTGCCGAAGCAGCGGTGCCCCTCGATGCTTCGGGTGCCGGTTAACCATCTCATGCATCTCCTGGAGGGTAACGAGCCGCATGCGCAGTGCCTTCGCGAGTGCCTGCTCGACCTCCCGGGATGTCATCGTCTCCGCGATGTCGAGCAGTGTACGTGCGGGGGTGGTGATGGGGATGCCATGCAATGTCGTAACCTCGTCCGGGCGCAGGTCACGCATACGATGCACCCGAATCCCTTCGATCCTGGGTCTCTTGCGGCGGGGCACGGTCACCTCCGGCGGAAGGTCATGGACGGCGCGGTCCATCAGTTCATGCAGGCGAGCCGCGCTGCCGTGGCTCAGCCGCGAGGTCCTGCCGGACGCAAGCACCGCGGCGGCCTCGGCGGCGCGCGGCAGTGGCAGCGGACCGACCTGGTAGACACCGCGTCGAAGGACGCACAGCCGACCTGTCTTTACCATCGAGTCGATTGTGCTGCCGGGAATGCCGCGCACCAGGAGCTGGGACCGGAGTGCGACGCCGTGCTGTGCTGCGCCTACCTCACGAAGGATCAGCTCGACGTCGGAGCGTAGCACGCGCCCCTCGCGGTGGTGATTCCGTTGCGAATGGCGGAGATCGCGATATCGCCCGCACGCAACTCAACGGTAACCGGCAGATCGGGCGGCGGAATGGCCGATTGTGCCGACCCACGTCGGCCCGGCGGACTTCCCGATGGCGCCGACCCGACGCGCGGCAGCGCAAGCATCTGATTGTGCCACGTAATGGGGTGCCGGGATGTTCGATCGCACCCGACCGGATTGCGCAGCCTGCTGCTCCGGCAGACCATTACCCACGGCAAGGTTGCGCGTACGCGCGAGGGCTGCCTAACGTAGCGGTCATCTCCTCGCGCGACATGCAGAGAGCATCCCGAACCCGATGACGACGACCTCGCGCACCGTCCGCGCATCTTCCGGCTCCCGCCCCGATGCGCCGACTCCCTTCGACGTGCCTGACCGATGAGCCGGCGTGAAGCCGAAGTGCTGTCGATGCTGGAACAGCTGCTCGACGTCGAGGACGAGCGTCGGGCCGCCCTTCTCGATGAGCTCACCGACGGGCAGCCGGATCTGCGCGCGCGCCTGGAGGAACTGCTCGAGATCGACGCCAGCTTTCATCCGTTGCTCGATGCGGATGCGCTGGACATCGACCGGGCGTTGCGCGGCGACGTCGCTCCGGCTCCCGGTGACCAACCGATACCGGGGTACCGCATCATTCGGGAGCTCGGCCGGGGGGGCATGGGCGTCGTGTACCTCGCCGAGCGCACCAATGTCGATTTTGTTCAGCAGGTCGCGATCAAGGTCATCGCCGCCGACGCGCACCAGGATATGCTCGCCGAACGGATGCGTCGCGAGCGCCGCATCCTGGCGCAGCTGCGCCATCCGAACATCGCACAGATGTACGATGGCGGCGTCACGGCGGCGGGTCGACCGTACCTGGTCATGGAGTATGTCGAGGGAGAGC
>DASTYK010000088.1 GCA_035764935.1 Longimicrobiales bacterium
CGCAGCTTCCATGCGCATGCCGCACCGACCGGCATCTCGCAGGTGCGCGACCGCTATGCCGGGGCGCTGCTGATCCTGATGACCGGCGTGGGGCTGATCCTGCTGATCGCGTGTGCGAACGTGGCGAACCTGCTGCTCGCGCGCGCGACGGCACGCCAGCGCGAGTTCGCGATCCGCGTTGCGATCGGTGCGGGCCGTGCGCGCCTCGCCAGGCTGCTCGTGACGGAGAGCCTGCTGATCGCGACGCTCGGCGCGGGGATCGGCCTGCTGTTCGCGCGCTTCGGTGCACAGGCACTGCTCGCGGCGTTCGGCGGCGGGTCGGTCGCGCTGGACCTGTCACTGAATGCACGCGTGCTCGGTTTCACGACTGCGGTCGCAGTGCTGACCGCACTGTTCTTCGGGATGATCCCCGCGTGGCGCGCGGGACGTGTCGATCCACAGTCCGCCATGACAGCGAACGGCCGGACGATCGCGGAGGGACACGGCCGCTTCACGATCGGAAAGGCGCTCGTCGCGGCGCAGGTCGCGCTGTCGCTGGTGCTGCTGGTGGGCGCCGGGCTGCTGGTCGGCTCGCTGCGCAACCTGGTGCTGCAGGACCCGGGATTCCGAACCGAAGGCGTGCTGCTGGCATCGGTCGATCTGCAGCGCACCGGCTTCTCCGAAGAGCAGATCCTCAGCTCGCGCGGGCTGCTCGTGGAACAGCTGCGTGCTTCCCCCGGTGTGCTGGACGCGAGCGCTGCCGATCTCACGCCGGTGGCGGGACCGTCCTGGAACGGCAACCTCATCGTGGACGGCTTCACGCCGACCAGCGAGATGGACGGCCTCGCCTGGTTCAACGCCGTGAGCGACGGCTATTTCGCAACGCTCGGCACGCCACTCCTCGCCGGTCGTGATTTCGATGCGCGCGACGTTGCCGGCGGCGTGCGCGTCGCGATCGTGAACCGCTCCGTCGCGCGCAAGTTCTTCGGCCAGGAGAACCCGGTGGGGCGGCAGTTCGGGACGGGACTCGGCGACGACGTCACGACGTACACCGTGATCGGCGTCGTGGGCGACGCGAAGTACCGGTCACTGCGCGAGGAAGACAGCGGCACGGTCTACATCGCGGCGTCCCAGATGGAAGCCACGCCGATGAGCATGGTGCGCCCGTTCCTCACGCTCGCTGTACGCACCGACGGCGATCCGACCGCGCTGGTGCCGACGGTGAAGACTGCGCTCGCGGCGCTGCATCCCGCGGCCGGCGTCGAGTTCCGCACCTTCACGGAGCAGGTAGAGCGCTCACTGCAGCGTGAGCGGATGCTGGCGACGCTGTCCGCACTGTTCGGCGGCGTCGCACTCGCGCTCGCGATGCTCGGGCTGTACGGCGTGCTGTCGTATTCCGTGGCGCGCCGGCGCAACGAGATCGGGGTGCGGATTGCGATCGGTGCAGGGCGCGGGCGTGTGATCCGGATGGTGCTGGGCGACGTCGCACGGGTGCTGGCGATCGGGCTGGTGCTGGGTGCGGTGGGCGCCATTGCGTCGGGGCGACTGGTGCGCGCGTTCCTGTACGGGCTCGAGCCGGGTGAGCCCGCGGTGCTGGCCGGAGCGGCGACGGCGCTCGCGGTGGTCGCGGTCGCGGCGGGGATGATCCCGGCGTGGCGGGCGGCGCGGATGGATCCGACGCTGGCGCTGCGGGAGGAGTAGGGGCGCGAGCTGGGGGCGCGATCACTCGTGCTCTCGGCGGCCGCATTCCCGGCCGCGTTTGGGGGGCCGTCAAGGGCGTGGCTCGCGCCGCGTGGCTGGCTGGATATCGAGATCCGGTGGCGGTGTCGGGCTGCGGGGGGCGTCAACTCTACAGCTCGCGTCGTGCGGTTGGCGGAATGTCGAGATGCCGGCGCCGTTGTCGGGCTGCGGGGGCCGTCAACTCTACACCTCGCGTCGTGCGGTTGGCGGAATGTCGAGATCCCGGCGCCCTGCGCCGTTTACTCGCTGAGGCTTCGATAGTGGTCGAAGGGAAATCGAGATCACGGCGATAAACGCTGGAAACTCGACAATGCGGGCGAACGGCAGCGCGGGATGTCGAGTTCACGGCGTTGAAGAATGGTGTCTGAACAGTTCACGCTGAGAATCCCGCCCAAGGGGACAGTCCCGCCTGAGGGGACAGTGCGGCCGTAGCCGACAGTTCCGCCGTAGCGGACAGTTCTGACCGAGCCGACACTCCTTCTGGCGTCGATACTCCCGCCTGGCACCGACACTCCCGCCTGGCGCCGGACCGGTCCCACGTGAACGACGGCACCTGGACGCTGTCAGGCAGTCCTCCATTGACGGCCGCCCCCTGATCTTCGACCTTCCGGTCGCGCCGCTGTCACACCCCCGGACTACCTTCAAGGCAGTGATCACCGCGACGAATGCCGAGCCGCGCCGGCTGGTGGCGTGATGCCCAGGCGTCCCAAGCCGCGCAGCCCGTAGCACCGTGAATTCCTCGAGCAGCCTGACGCCTCCGATGCCGGATCCACGCACCTTCCTCGACTGGAACCGCCCCGCGCTTCCCGCTGCGGCCGCCATGCTGGCGGAGTCGCACGCGGATGCGGACAGCGTGGACCTGGGCGGTGTCCTCGTCGCGCTGCCGGGTGCCCGGGCCGCGCGCAGGCTGAAGGAATTGCTCGTGGAGGAGGCGGATCGTCGCGGGCTCCGGCTCGTGCCGCCGCAGGTGACGACGCTCGGCTCGCTGCCGGAGATGCTGTACACGCCGACGGCGCCACTGCTCGACTCCGGCACGGCAGTCCGCCTCTGGCTGCATCAGCTCCGGACCGCCGCGGCCGAGGACCTCGCGCTGCTCTTTCCGCACGCGCCGCAGGCGGACGACGTGCGCGGCTGGCTGCACCTGGCGCGGACGGTCATGGCACTGCACGAGACGGTGGGCGCCGCGGGTCGCACGTTCGCGGACGTCGCTGGGAGCTGCGACGATTCGCTGCTCTACGACGACACGAACCGCTGGAGCGCGCTTGCACGGCTGCAGGCCGGCTACGCGGCGGCAACCGACGCGCAGCAGCGCGTGGACCGCGACCTCGAGCGCATCCATGCCGTGGAGCGCAGGGCGGTCGCGTGCGAGCAGGACCTGTGGCTGATCGGCGTCGCGGAGATGCCGCTGGTGCTGCGCAGCATGCTGCGGCTGCTGGTGCGCCCGCGGCCGGGTGGTGTCCACATCCTGGTGCATGCGCCGGCATCCGAAGCCGAGCGCTTCGACGACCTCGGCTGCGTTGTCCTCCGCGCATGGCTGGACACCGACATCCCGCTGCGCGACGAGCAGCTCGCGATCGTCGGGCACCCGTCGAACCAGGCGACCGACGTCGCACGCTATCTCGCATCGCTCGACGCGACATTCGCAGCCGACGACATCGTGATCGCCGTTCCGGACCGGGAGGTCGTGCCGTACCTCGAGCAGCAGCTTGCGACATCGGACGTGACGGTGCGCGACGCCGCCGGCATACCGGTCGGGCGCACGTCCGCGTACCGGCTGCTCGAGACGATCGCGGACGTCGTGCGGGACGGATCGTTCGATGCGGTCGCCGCGCTCGCGCGTCATCCGGCGTTCGGCGACTGGCTGCGCAGGCGCCGCTGGGACATCGAGCACCGGGGGGCGGCCGCGTTCCGCGAGCGGGACGGCTGGCTGATCCAGCTCGACGAGTTCCTGGCGCAGCGGCTGCCGGTCTCACTGGCGCATGAGCTGCCGGCGGCGGAAGGCCGAGGCCGCACGCTCGTGGAAGCGCTGCGCGTCGCGCTGATGGGTGAGTCGGTGCTCGGGCGGCTGCACGGGCGGCGCGCGCTGCGCGAGTGGATGCCTGTGATCCTGGAGCTGCTGCTCGAGATCTACGGTGACCGCGCGTTCAGCCGCGATCTGCCGGATGAGCGTCGGCTGCTCGGCGCGGCCGAGGTGTTGCGCGATGCCGCGCTCGAGCACGTGCGCGTCGCGCCGGAGCTCGACGTCGAATGCGACGCCGCAGCGGCGATCCGCGTTCTTCTCGACGACGTGCGCGCTGCGACGCTGGCGCCGGAGGCCGATGAGGCCGCGATCGAGCTGCTCGGCTGGCTCGAGCTGCACCTGGACGACGCGCCCGTCGCCGTGCTCACGGGCATGAACGAGCCGTTCGTACCCGCGGCGATCAATGCGGACGCGTTCCTGCCGAACTCGCTGCGCTCGCGGCTCGGCATCATCGACAACGACATGCGCCACGCGCGCGATGCGTACCAACTCACCGCGATGCTGCATTCGCGGCGGGTGCATGCGATCGCCGGACGTCGCACGATGACGGGCGATCCGCTGCGGCCGAGCCGCCTGGTGCTGGCCACGTCCGGCGATGCGCTGGCGCGCCGCATCCGGACGTTCCTGGAAGACGATGCGGACGGCACGCGTGCGGCAGCGGACGTGGCGCAGGCGACGTCGTCGGCGTTCGTGCTGCCGCCGCAGAAGACGATCTCGCTCGAGGCGCCGCCCGACACCTTCCGCGTCACCGAGTTCCGCAACATCCTCGCGGACCCGTACCTGTGGGCGCTCGATCGGGTGATGGGCGGCGATGCCGTGGACGACAGTGCACGCGAGCTCGATCCACTGCGCTTCGGCGACGTCGCGCACAAGGTGCTCGAGCGCTTCGGGCGCTCGGAAGCGGCGACGTGGGAGGATGCGGATCGGATTGCCGCGTGGCTGAACCACGCGCTGGACGCGCATGTCGACGAGGTGCTCGGCAGGACGCTGCCGGCCGTCGCGCTGCAGATCGAGCAGCTACGGCTGCGGCTGCACTCGTTCGCCCGCTGCCAGGCAGCATGGATCCGCGACGGCTGGAAGACGGTCGCCATCGAATGCGGCACACCGGACGGTGGTGCACCCCTCGAGGTGGACGGCACGACCGTGCGCCTGCGGGGCCGCATCGACCGCGTCGACTACCACGAAGGCCGCAACGAGTGGGCGCTCTTCGATTACAAGACGTCGGAAAAGGTGCAGACGCCGGAGGACGCACATCGCAGGCGCAGCGGCGAATGGACCGACCTGCAGCTGCCGCTGTACCACGCGATCCTCCCGCACATCGTCGATGCCGAAGGACGGCCCGTGACGCAGAACGAGGGCGGCACCGTGCGCGTCGGCTACGTCACGCTGTGCGGTGAGCCGAACGAGATCGACTTCCGCATTGCGTCATGGACGGCTGCAGACCTGGCCGACGCACTCGAGGCGGCACGCGAGGCGATCCGCGCCGTTCGAGGCAATGCGTTCTCCTTCGCGGGTGTCAGCAGCGACTGGCTGAGCGACGACATGGCCGAGCTGCTCGGGCAGGGTCGCCTGGTCCGCGAGGACGAGGAGCTGCAGGAGGAGGTGGTGCTGTGAGCACGCTTCAGCCCAGCCTCTTCGACGAGGCGCTCGAGGCCGGCGTCCCGCGCGATCTCATCCTCGCGTCGGCGGGATCCGGCAAGACGTTCCGCATCTCGTCGGACATCATCGCGCTGCTCGCGCGCGACGAGGCACCGGACGAGGTGTTCGCGTCGACGTTCACGCGCAAGGCCGCGGGCGAGATCCTGGACCGCGTGCTCGTGCGACTCGCGCGGGCAGCACTGGACGTCGACGAGGCACGCGAGCTCGCCACGCATGCACGCATGGACCCGGACACGTGCACCCGTGCGTTCTGGGGTGACGTGCTCGACCGGTCTGTGCGCCGGCTGCACCGCATGAACATCGGCACACTGGACGCGTTCTTCCTGCGCACGGTGACCAGCTTCGCGCACGAGCTGGGCATGCCGACGGTGTGGGGCATCGCCGACTCGCCGACCGCGAAGCGACTGCGCTCGCTCGCGCTGCAGGACGTGCTGGATCGCACGGACAGGGTCGTACTGATCGAGCTGATCCGCGGTATCATGCCGCGCCCGGCCACGCGCTCGCTGCACGATGCGCTGCTGCGCAAGGTCGACGCGCTGGTCAAGATGCACTACGCGCTCGATCCGACGACCGACGGGCACTGGTCGGCGTTCGATGCACTGGCCGACAGCAGTGATCCTGCGACGCTCGAGGCCGAACGGCTGCGGCTCGCGGAGCTGCTCGCGCGGCAGGAATCGCCGACCACGAAGACCGGCAGCCCGCGAAAGACGTGGGTGAAGGCACTGGACGAGCTGGTCGTCGCACTGCGCGGGGGCGACTGGAAAACGTTCGTCGACTCGACACTGGTCGAGCGTGCGCGCAGCGGCGACAGCTACGACTCCCAGCCGATTCCCATCGACCTCGCCCACCTCATCGACCAGGCCTGGGCCGTCGCACAGGGCGAGGTCGCGCTGCAGCTGCGGCGACGCTCGCACGCACTCGGCGATTTCGCCGTCCGCTACACGTCCGCGCTGGAGAAGCGTCGTGCGGAGCTCGGCGCCTACGAGTTCGACGACGTCACGCGCGTGCTCGGCGGGACCGACCCGCTGGGTGGCCGCGAGGACATGTACTACCGGCTGGACGCGCGCGCGAAGCACCTGCTGCTCGACGAGTTCCAGGACACGTCCATTCCGCAATGGGAGGCGCTGCGTCCCCTTGCGGACGAGCTGCTGTCCGGCCACCTCGGCGAGCGCGCGGCCGTGATCGTCGCCGACCCGAAGCAGTCGATCTACGGCTGGCGTGGCGGTACACCGGACCTCGTGCGTCAGATGGGCGAGACATACGAGCTCGATCGTGGCGCACTGACCAGGAGCTGGCGCTCGAGCCGCGTCGTGCTCGACTTCGTGAACGAGCTGTACGCGCGCATCGGCGACGATGCGGCGTGGGGCGATGGCAGCAAGGCGGAGGATGACGCACGCCACGCGGGCGTCGCACGCGACTGGCTGCGGGAGTTCACGCCGCACACGCCCGCGAAGGAGCTGGCCGGCCACGTGGTCGTGCGTGTCGGCCCGCGCGACGAGGGCTCGGGCGAGGCGCGGCCGAAGCTGAGCGCGTACGCGGCGCGGCAGGTCGCGGAGCTGCATGCGCGCATGCCGGACTTCACGATTGGCGTGCTCACGCGTACGAATGCGGCCGTCGCGCGCATGATGCTGAACCTGAAGGCCGAGGGTGTGCACGCGAGCGAGGAGGGCGGCAACCCGCTCACCGATGCGGCGAGCGTCACGGCCGTGCTCGCGCTGCTCCGCCTGTGCGACAACCCCGGCAACATGATCGCGCGCTACCACGTCGCCCGGACACCGATCGGCGCCGCGATCGGGTATGCAGATCATGGCGACGAGGCGGCAACGCTCGCGCTCTCGGCGGAGTGGCGGCGTCGCCTGCTCGAGGACGGCTACGGCACCACGATCGCGGCACTCGCGAAGGAGATCGAGCACGCGTGCGACGCGCGCGAGCGACGTCGCCTGGCGCAGCTGGTCGAGCTCGCGTTCCGGTACGAGGACGGTGCCACTTTGCGCCCGTCGGACTTCGTGCACTTCGTGCGCAACGAGCGTGTCGAGGACCCGGTCGCGGCGAACGTGCGGGTGATGACCGTGCACCAGGCGAAGGGACTCGAGTTCGACATCGTCGTGCTGCCCGAGCTGGACGCGCCGCTGGTGCGCGGGACGTACCAGGAGGTGATCGCGTACCGGCCGCGCCCCGGCGCGCGGGTGACGCGCGCGTTCCCGTACGTGAACGTGGGGCTGCGTGCACTGTTCCCGGACCTTCAGGAGCTGCAGGCCGCGAACGACCAGCTCTTCCACAACGAGCTGCGCGACGGGCTCAGCATCCTGTACGTCGCACTCACGCGCGCGCGGCACGCGCTGCACGTGATCGTGAAGCCGAACCAGGGGAAGGGCCGCTCCGGCGCGCGCGTGATCCTGCGTACACTGGCACCCGCGGTCGACGCGTTCGTGGAGGACGACGTCGTGATCGAGCGCGGCGATCCGGAGTGGCACGAGGCGGAGCGGACGCGGCGTGCGGCGGATGCACCGCCACCTGCGGATGCTGAGGGAGCAGGCGACGCCCCGACGACTGAACACGCGCGCATCACGCTCCATGCGCCCGGCACCCGCCGGCGCGCGCTGCCGCGGCGCAGCCCGTCACAGCTCGAGGGCAACGGACGGGTCGATCTCGGGATGCTGCTGCGCCTGTCGGCCGCGGCGGGTCGCGGCTCGGTCGCGCATCGCTGGTTCGAGGAGATCGGCTGGCTCGAGGACGGAGTGCTCGACGACGCAGCGCTCCTCGCAATCGCGCGCGAGATGCCGGGCGGCCTGAGCGACGAGGAGACGACTGCACTGTGCGCCTCGTTCCGAGAGTGGCTGAAGCTGCCGAAGCTCGCCCGGCTGCTGCAGCGGTCGGCGTGGCCGGCTGGCTCGAGCGTGGAGCGCGAGGTGCCGTTCCTCGCACGCGAAGGCGACACCATGGTGGAAGGCTTCATCGACCGGCTGGTGGTGACGCGCACCGACGGTCGCGTCACGTCGGCGGCGCTGATCGACTACAAGACGGACGCGGTGTCGCGCCGCGCGGAGGTGGAGGAGCGGAAGTCGCATTACGAACCGCAGGTGAAGGCGTACCGGCGCGCGGTGTGCCGGATGTACGGGCTCGAGGCGACGGCGGTCGAGGCGTGGCTGGTGTTCGTGGAGGCGGGTGAGGTGGTGGCGGTCGCGTGACCTGATCTCGATCCCCGCATCCGGGCGATGATCCCACCCTCGGGAGCTGTGCGTATGGTGCTGTGACGATTCGAACGCACAGCCCACCCGAGGCACTGCAATGCGAAAGACGACGTTCCACGCCGCGGCATTCGCGCTTCTCCTCCTCGCCTGCGGCGACGACGGCTCCGGGCCGGCCCCGGCACCCAGGCTGACCTCCATCATCCTCTCACCCGCCGATCCCGTCCTCGCCGACGGCGCGACGCTGGAGCTGGACGTGGCGCTGCGCGACGAGAAGGGCGCGGCGATGTCGCTGCCGCAGGGCGCGACACTGACCTGGTCGAGCACTGACGACGCTGTCGCGAGCGTTTCCGGCGATGGAACGCTCACGGCGAATTCGCCCGGCACGGCGACGATCCGCGCTGCCGTCG
>DASTYK010000089.1 GCA_035764935.1 Longimicrobiales bacterium
GGCACCACCGCGATCGACGTCGGTGCATTCACGCCCTTCCTGTATGCGTTCCAGGAGCGCGAGCGGATCTACGATCTGCACGAGGCGCTGACGGGTGCCCGCATCACGACGTCCTCGACGCGCATCGGCGGCATGATGGCCGACCTGCCGGACGGGTGGACGGACGCGCTGCGCCACTTCGTGAACACGCTGCCGAAGACGCTGGACGAGATCGAGACGCTGCTGACGCACAACAACCTCTGGGTCGGTCGCAACCGTGACATCGGTGTGATCAGCGCGGAGGACGCGGTGAACTACGGGCTGACCGGTCCGAACCTGCGTGCTTCGGGCGTGCCGTACGACGTGCGCAGGGATCGCCCGTACTACGACTACGAGACGTACGAGTTCGACGTACCGGTCGGCGAGCACGGCGACAGCTACGACCGTTACCTGTGCCGCATGGAAGAGATGCGGCAGTCGCTGCGTATCCTGGAGCAGGCGCTCGACCGGCTGCCTGGTGGGCCGATCAACGTGGATGATCCGCGCGTGATCCTGCCGGGCAAGACGGACCTGATGAGCGACATGGAGTCGATGATCCATCACTTCAAGCTGGTGATGGAGGGGGTCAAGGCTCCGGTCGGCGAGAGCTGGTTCAGTGTGGAGAGCAGCAAGGGCGAGCTGGGCATGTACGTGGTCAGCGACGGCGGCAGCAAGCCGGTCCGCTGGCGCGTGCGGGGACCCAGCTTCATCAACATCTCGGCGCTGCCGAAGATGGTCGAGGGCGAGCTGCTCGCGGACGTCATTGCGGTGAACGCGTCGCTCGACATCGTGCTGGGCGAAATCGACCGGTAGTCAATTGAACGGCGGGCCGGGGCCATGGGCCCGGGCCCGGGCCGGGTGAAAGACGGGAGTAATGGCGGAATCCAAGACAGAACTGCGGGGCGGCAACGACGGCTGGGCGGGGGAGCGCGGCGACTTCGCGCACCTTCCCGAGGCCGACGTGCGCGGCACGTCGTACGTGGGCGTGCGGCCGCCGGAGGGGCGCGCCGCGGGGGGCGCCTGCTCGTACCCGTATCAGCTTGCCGAGAAGCAGCCGGACGCGCCGCTCTTCGAGGGGCCGTACCGGGAGCGCCTCGAGAAGATCAAGTCGCGCTACCCGGATGCGCAGGGCGCGCTGCTGCCGACGCTGAACCTGGCGCAGGAGATCCACGGCTGGCTCTCGCCCGCCGACATGGACCGCGTGGCCGAGGAGCTGGGTCTCTCGCCCGTCTACGTGCGCGGTGTCGCGACCTTCTACACGATGTACAACAAGGCGCCGGTCGGCACGTACCTCGTGCAGGTCTGCACCAACGTGTGCTGCAACATCTGCGGCGCCGACGAGGTGATGGAGGCGTTCCTCGAGCAGACCGGCACCGAGCCCGGAGAAATCTCCGCCGACGGGCAGTTCACGTGCATCCCGGCGGAGTGCCTCGGGGCGTGCGGGTTCCCGACGGTGGTGCAGGTCAACGAGCGCTACTTCGAGAACGTCACGCCGGACGACGTGCCTGCGATCCTCGAGCGGCTGCGCCGTGAGGCGCCGAAGCAGGAGCGCTGAATGGCATACCCGTACAAGCACGAGCGCGAGACGCGCGTCCTGACGGAAGCCTTCGGCGACCCGGCGGCGCGGACCATCGAAGGGTGGAAGAAGTACGGCGGCTACGAGGCGCTCCGGCAGGCGCTCGGCATGGCGCCGAACGACGTGATCGAGGTCGTGAAGGCGAGCGGCCTGCGTGGCCGCGGCGGTGCGGGGTTCCCGACGGGTGTGAAGTGGTCGTTCATGCCCAGGGACGACAGCCGCCAGCCGCACTACCTGCTGATCAACGCGGACGAGTCGGAGCCGGGTGCGTTCAAGGACCGCGAGCTGCTGCGCTGGACGCCGCACCAGGTGATCGAAGGCGCACTGATCGGTGCGCACGCGATCCGGGCGAAGCACGTCTACATCTACATGCGCGGCGAGTTCTTCGAGCCGGCCCAGATCGTGGGACGCGCGATCGAGGAGGCGTACGAGGCGGGCTTCGCGGGGCCGGACATGATGGGCTCCGGGATCGGCATCGACATCACGCTGCACCTCGGCGCCGGTGCCTACATCTGCGGCGAAGAGACCGGGCTGATGAACTCGCTCGAGGGGCGCCGCGGCCAACCGCGCATCAAGCCGCCGTTCCCGGCGGTGATGGGTGCGTTCTCGCGACCCACGACGATCAACAACGTCGAGACCGTCTCGGCCGTGCCGCACATCATGCGGCGCGGTGCGGAGTGGTACCGCAGCATCGGCACGGAGAAGAGCCCCGGGACGAAGCTGTTCAACGTGAGCGGTCACGTCGTACGGCGCGGCAACTACGAGCTCCCGCTCGGCTTCCCGATGAAGGACCTGATCTACGACGTGTGCGGCGGGATCCGCGACGGTCGCGAGCTGAAGGCCGTCATCCCGGGCGGCAGCTCGGTGCCGATCCTCGCGGCGAGCGAGTGCGACATCAACCTCGACTACGAGAGCGTCGCGGCCGCGGGCTCGATGCTCGGCACGGCGTCGGTCATCGTGATGGACGATCGCACGGACATCGTCAAGGCCGTGCGTCGCATGGTCGAGTTCTACTCCCACGAGTCGTGCGGGCAGTGCACGCCGTGCCGCGAAGGTACGGAGTGGACGGCGAAGATCATGCGCCGGATCGAGGCGGGGGAGGGCACGGCGGACGATCTCGACACGCTGCTCGAGGTCGGCCGCAACATGACGGGCACGACGATCTGCGTGCTGAGCGACTCGTGCGCGGCACCGGTTGCCAGCTCGATCGCGAAGTTCCGCGATGAATACATGGCGCGTATCCGGCGCGAAGTGCCGGCCGGCGCGCTCACGGTGTGATGACGATGGCGAACGAGCAGACGGAAAACGTAACCTGCCGCATCAACGGCATCGAGGTGACGGTCCCCAGGGGGACGCGCATCATCGAGGCCGCGGAGCAGGCCGGCATCGGGATCGCGCACTACTGCTACCATCCGGGGCTGTCGGCGCCCGCGATGTGCCGCATGTGCCTGGTCGAGATCGAGGGTGTGCCCAAGCTGCAGCCGGCGTGCGTGTCGACGGTCGCCGAGGGCAACAACATCCTGACCGAGAGCGAGCGCGCACGCGAGTCGCGCAAGGGCACGCTCGAGTTCTATCTGATCAACCACCCGCTCGACTGCCCGGTCTGCGACAAGTCGGGCGAGTGCAGGCTGCAGGACTTCGTGCACGCGGAAGGGCCGAAGCACGGCCGCCTGCGCGATGCCAAGGTCATCTTCGGGCAGGACGACTTCGGCGGGAACATCCTGTACGACGGCGACCGCTGCATCATGTGCACGCGCTGCGTGCGCTTCATGCGCGAGGTCGCGCAGGACGACCTGCTCGGCGTCGTGCAGCGCGGCCATCGCTCGGTGATCGACACGTTCTTCGAGCAGGGCCTCGACGACAGTCCGTTCCACACGAACATCGTCGACATCTGCCCCGTGGGCGCGCTGCTCGACAAGGACTTCCTGCACAAGGCGCGCGTCTGGGATCTGGACCACGCGCCGTCCATCTGCCCGAATTGCTCGCAGGGCTGCAACATCCGGATCGACACGCGTGACAACCTGGTCCAGCGGCTGCGCCCGCGCGCGAACCCGGACGTCAACTCGTACTGGATGTGCGACTACGGCCGCCACAGCTACGAGTGGATGAACGGCACCGACCGGATCGAGGCACCGCTCGTGCGCGACGGGGAGCGCCTGGTCGCGCAGAACTGGCAGCCGGCGATGCTGGCACTGCTGGACCGTCTGAAGCAGCGCGCGGGCAGCGTGCGCATTGTCGGCTCGCCCATGCTGTCCAACGAGGACAACGGCCTGCTCGCGCGGCTCGGAAGCCTGCTCGGTGCCGCGGCGCCGGTCTACCGCTCCGCGCGCGCCGAGGACGAGGTCGTGCTGCCGGGCTTCCCGAAGCTGGCGCGCCGTCGCGAGCTGGCGGCCAACGGCCGCGGCCTGAGCGCGCTCGGCTTCGAGCGCGTCGGCGATGATCGCGCGCAGGGTGGCCTCACCAGCGCGGACGTGCTGATCGTGCTCGGCGACGAGCTGGCCGACCTGCCGGCGGACTTCGGCAGGGACGCGTCGCTCTTCGTCTACCTGGGCCACCGCCTGCACCCGGCCGCGCGCAACGCGCACTTCGTGCTGCCCGTCTCCACGTTCGCGGAACAGGAGGGCACATTCACGAACTTCGAGGGGCGCGTGCAGCGCTTCTGGCCGGCGCTCCAGCCGCCGCCGCTGGCGCGCCCCGCCTGGCAGGTGCTCGGCGTGCTGCTGGCGGGCCTCGATGACGGGCCCGCGCCGGCGGACGCGGCCAACGCCTTCCTGCGCGTCGGCTCCTTCTTCGAGCCCTTCGCAGGACTCACCTACGAGATGATCGGCACGCGCGGCGCGCTCATGAACGAGCCGGTCGCGATCGGCGCGGGCGGAGGCGACTGATGCACGAGTACGCACCCATGTCGCAGACGGCGTGGTGGATCATCACCGTGGTGAAGATCCTGGTCGTTTTCGTCGCCATCCTGATCATCGTCGCGATGTTGACGCTGCTGGAGCGCAAGATCGCCGGCTGGATCCAGGACCGGCTCGGGCCCAACCGGGTCGGCCCGACCGGCCTGCTGCAGCCGATCGCCGACGGGCTCAAGAACATCCTGAAGGAAGAGACACTGCCGGCGCAGGCGAACAAGATCTTCTTCGTGCTGGCACCGATGATCTCGATCATGCCCGCGGCGATCACGTTCGCCGTGGTGCCCTTCGCGGCGCCGCTGCCCACGCCGTGGGGACTGGTCGACATGATCCTCGCCGACCTGCCCATCGGCATTCTCTACATCCTGGCGCTGACCGGGCTGGGCGTGTACGGCATCGTGATGGCCGGCTGGGCTTCGAACAGCAAGTACTCGCTGCTCGGCGGCATGCGCGCGAGCGCGCAGATGGTGAGCTACGAGGTCTCGCTCGGCCTCAGCCTGATACCCGTGTTCATCCTCGCCGGCAACGTCACGCTGACGCAGATCGTGTGGGACCAGCAGGCGGGACTCGGGCTCTGGTATGCACTGCCGCTCGGTCTCTCCTTCTTCATGTTCGTGATCGCGTCCTTCGCGGAAACGAACCGGCTGCCGTTCGACATGGCGGAGGCCGAGTCGGAGCTGGTGACCGGCTACCACACGGAATACTCGTCGATGAAGTTCTCGATGTTCTTCATCGCCGAGTACTCCAACATGGTGACCGCGTCCGCCCTCATGGCGACGCTGTTCCTGGGCGGCTGGGACATCCCGTTCCTGTCGTTCGACAACATGCGGATCATCGCGCCGGGGGTGGTCGAGGGTGCGCAGCCTGCCGTCTGGAAGACGCTGCTCACGTTCCTGTCGTTCGCGATCAAGACGTTCTTCTTCATCGTGCTCTTCATGTGGGTGCGCTGGACCGTGCCGCGGTTCCGCTACGACCAGATCATGCATTTGGGCTGGAAGGTCCTCCTGCCGGTCGCGCTCGCGTACATCGTGATCATGGCGGCTGCCGTGCTCACGCTGGACAGCCTCGGGATCGAGTACGGCTTCGGCTACGGCGTGATCCTGACGATCGTGAACCTGATTCCGACGGGCATCTTTCTTTGGATCATCGACCGCGACCGCGTGATCGCCGGCTCCGCCGGCCCGGGTCTCGAGGGCAAGCGGCGGCCGGGCATGCCGGTGGGCGTGACCGCGACCGCAGTGCGGCCCGCGGCGGAAGCGGCTGAGGAGGCAGCATGGCGATAGGCGTGAAGACGATGCGCCGGCCGACGGCCAACACGTCGTACCTGCGCGCAACCCTGAAGGGCATGGCGCTCACGTTCCGGCACCTGGTGAACCCGAACAAGGTCACCATCGAGTATCCGGACGTGAAGCCGCCGCTCTCGGACCGCTGGCGCGGGACGCACCGCATGGCGGTGCACGCGGATGGCCGGCCGAAGTGCGTGGCGTGCGGGCTGTGCCCGACGATCTGCCCGGCGAACTGCATCCGACTGGTTCCCGGCGAGGACGACCAGGGCAACCGCTACCCGGTCGTCTACGAGATCGACGAGTTCCGCTGCATCTTCTGCGGCATGTGCCAGGAGGTCTGCCCGGTGGAGGCGATCCATGTCGGGCAGGACTACGAGAACGCCGAGTATACCCGTGAGCGCTTCGTCTACGACCTGGACCGCCTGATGGCGCAGGACCATCCGTACTCGTCCCTGTGGGACCCGGCAGACCCGGCGGGCCAATGATCGAGCTGCTCTGGTGGGTATTCGCGGCACTCGCGATCGGCGGCGGCATTGCCATGCTGATGAGCAGGACGCCGGTCGCGAGTCTGCTCTTTCTCGTGCTCACGTTCTTCAGCCTCTCGGCGATCTACGTGCTGCTCGGCGCGTACTTCATCGCCGCACTGCAGGTGATCGTGTACGCCGGCGCCATCATGGTGCTGTTCCTCTTCACGATCATGCTGCTCAACCTCGGCCACGACTACCGCAACGACCTGCGGGGCGCGGGCTGGATCATTGTCGCGTTCACCGCGGCGGGCGTCGGCGCATGGGCCGTGTCGCGTGCGTTCGGCCTCGAGGGCGCACTGGTCGACCGCGGCGGTGCGGAGCGCATCGATGCCGCCGTGACCGAGCTGAACGCGGTCGGCGCCATCGCGATGCCGCTGTTCCGCGACTACATCGTGCCGTTCGAGCTCACGTCGATCCTGCTGCTCGTCGCCATCATCGGCGCGGTGCTGCTGGCCAAGCGGAGGGTCTGAGATGATCACCCAGTCACTCTGGCTGAGTGCGATCCTGTTTTCACTCGGTGTCGCGGGCGTGGTCTTCCGGCGCAACGCGATCATCCTGTTCATGTGCGTCGAGCTGATGCTGAACGCGGTGAACCTCGCGTTCGTGGCGATCTCCCGCAGTGTCGGCATCGACGGCCAGATCTTCGTGTTCTTCGTGATGGCGGTCGCCGCGGCGGAGGCCGCCGTCGGGCTCGCGATCGTGATCTCGGTGTTCCGTCACACCGAGAGCGTCGACACCCGGGACTTCAACCTGCTGCGGTGGTAGCGTGAACGAGTTCCAACCCACGCTTCTCTGGGCGATCCCGCTCCTGCCGCTGCTCGGCTGCCTCATCAACATGGTGGCAGCGTTCGGTGCACCGGAGCGCAAGTCGATTCCCACGCTGGTCGGGCCGACCGTGGTGGGGCTCGCCTTCGTGATTGCCGTCGTCAACTTCGTTGGCATGCTCGGCGCGGACCTGCACGCGCCCGTGGTCGAGCGTTACTTCCAGTGGATGTCGGTCGGCAGCCTGCAGATCGACGCCGCACTGCAGCTCGACCAGCTGTCGATCGTGATGACGCTGATCATCACGGGTGTCGGCTTCCTGATCCACGTCTTCAGCATCGGCTACATGAAGGCGGACCCCGGGTACGCGCGCTACTTCTCGTACCTGAACCTGTTCGTCTTCTTCATGCTCGTGCTGGTGCTCGGCTCCAGCTACCCGCTGATGTTCGTCGGTTGGGAAGGCGTCGGACTCTGCAGCTATCTGCTGATCGGCTTCTGGTTCCGCGACCGGGAAAAGGCGGACGCGGGCAAGAAGGCGTTCATCGTGAACCGGATCGGCGACGTCGGGTTCCTGATCGCGATGTTCATGCTGTTCAGCAACCTGGGCACGCTGGACTTCATTCCGATCTTCGACGCCGCGCCCGCGACGTTCGCGTACGGCGGCGCGGTCGTGACCGCCATCACGCTGTTCTTCTTCATTGGCGCCGTCGGCAAGAGCGCGCAGATCCCGCTGTACGTCTGGCTGCCGGACGCCATGGCCGGTCCGACGCCGGTCTCGGCGCTGATCCACGCCGCGACCATGGTGACGGCGGGCGTCTACCTGGTCGCCCGGTCGAGCGTGCTGTTCGCGCTGTCGCCCGTCTCGCAGATCACGGTCGCGGGGATCGGTGCGCTCACCGCGCTGTTCGCCGCGACGATCGGGCTCGTGCAGACGGACATCAAGAAGGTGCTCGCGTACTCGACCGTCTCGCAGCTCGGGTACATGTTCATCGGCGTGGGCGTCGGCGCCTTCGCGGCCGGCATCTTCCACCTGATGACGCACGCCTTCTTCAAGGCGCTGCTGTTCCTGGGCTCCGGTGCGGTGATCCACGCGATGCACGAGGCGCTGCACCACACGCACAGCCAGGCCGATGCGCAGGACATGCGCAACATGGGCGGGCTCAAGAAGTACATGCCGATCACGTGGGTCACGATGTGGATCGGCACGCTCGCCATCGCCGGCATCTGGCCGTTTGCGGGCTTCTTCTCGAAGGACGAGATCATCTGGATGGCCGCCGCGCACGCGGTCGGTCCCTTCGAGACCTGGTTCCGCGTCATCTGGATCGTGGCGCTCATCGCCGCGATGCTGACCGCGTTCTACATGACGCGCCTGATGGTCATGACGTTCCACGGCGAGAACCGCACGGGCGAGCGCGAGCGTGGCTACCTGCGCGAGGTCCCGCCGGTGATGTGGGTGCCGCTCGCGGTCCTCGCCGTGCTCTCGATCGTGGGCGGCTGGATCAACGTGCCGGAGGCGATCGGCCACATGCCGGTGCTCGGCTGGATCCCGCACAGCGAGTGGCTGCACGACTGGCTGCACCCGCTGACGGAAACGGCCGACGGCATCATGGTGCAGAACGCCGGCGAGCTCGCCGAGCGGTCGCCGCTCGGCGGTGGCGCGGCGATGTGGGCCGCGGTCTCCTTCGCCCTTGCGACGGCCGTCGTCGTGCTGACGGCGCTCACGCTCGGCCGACGGCGCGTCTTGCCCGCGGACCAGGCTGAGGAGGCGACCGGGTTCCGCAGCGTCCTCTACAACAAGTGGTACGTGGACGAGATCTACGACGCGATCGTGGTGCGGCCGGTGCTCGCGCTGTCGCGGTTCTTTGCGCGCTGGATCGACCAGGGCGTGATCGACGGCGTGGCCAACGGCGCAGGCTACGCTTCGCGCGCATTGGGCTGGGTCAACTCGCGCATGCAGACCGGACTGGTCAATGGTTACGCGTTCATGATCGTCCTGGGCGCGCTGCTCCTCCTCGCCTTTATGCTGGGCTAGCATGCTGGAATCGATCGGGTATCCGGGCTGGGCGCTGACGGCGCTCATCGTCGTGCCGCTCCTCGGCATGGTGGCTGTACTGGCCGGCGACGAGGCGCGCGCGAAGCACACCGCCCTCGGCGTTACGCTGCTCACCGCGCTGATCTCGCTGCCGCTCTGGTTCGGCTTCAACGCGGCATCGGGCGGGATGCAGTTCGCCGTGAATGCACCGTGGATCCCCGGCTGGGGGATCTGGTACCGGCTGGGCGTGGACGGCATCAGTGTACTGCTGGTGCTCCTGCTCACCATGCTCATGCCGCTCGCCGTGCTCGGCAGCTATCGCTACATCACGCGGCGCGAGCGTGCCTTCTACGCCAACATGCTGCTGCTCGAGACGGGCGTCGTCGGTGCGTTCATGGCGATGGACCTGTTCCTGTTCTTCGTCTTCTTCGAGCTGATGCTGGTGCCGATGTACTTCATCATCGGCATCTGGGGCGGCCAGCGGCGCGTGTACGCGGCCATCAAGTTCTTCCTGTTCACCGGTATCGGCTCGCTGCTGATGCTGGTGGGCATCCTGTACCTGTTCTTCAAGCATCGGGCGCTGACCGGAGACGCGTCCTTCGCGTACTTCGACCTGCTGCGCGTGCCGCTCACGTTCACAGAGCAGTACTGGCTGTTCGGCGCGTTCGCACTGGCGTTCCTGATCAAGCTGCCGGTGTTCCCGTTCCACACGTGGCTGCCGGACGCACACGTGGAGGCGCCCACGCCGGGGTCGGTGCTGCTGGCGTCCGTGCTGCTGAAGCTGGGCGGCTACGGCTTCCTGCGCTTCCTGCTGCCGCTCTTCCCGCATGCGGCGACGCATCCCACGATCGTCGGGATCCTGATGTTCCTGGCGCTGATGGGCATCATCTACTGCGCGTGGGTCGCCGCGGTGCAGCCGGACGCGAAGAAGCTGATCGCCTACACGTCCGTTTCGCACATGGGCTTCGTGGTGCTCGGCATCTTCGCCCTCACAATCCAGGGCGCGCAGGGCGCGATGATCGTGATGCTGTCGCACGGGCTCTCGACGGGCGCGATGTTCCTCCTGCTCGGCATGCTCTACGAGCGGCGTCATACGCGCCTGATCGCCGACTTCGGTGGACTCGCCGCCGTGGCGCCGCTCATGGGCACCGCATTCATCATCACGGCCTTTGCGAGCATCGGGCTGCCGGGTACGAGCGGGTTCATCGGTGAGTTCCTGGCGCTGCTCGGGACGTTCCAGACGCATCCGTGGGTCGCGATCATTGCCGCGACCGGCGTCATCTTCGCCGCGTACTACATGCTGCCGATGGTCCAGCGCATCTGGTTCAACCGCCTCGACCGGAGCGAGAACGAGCGGCTGCCCGACCTGACCCCGCGCGAGATCGCCGTGCTCGCGCCGCTGATCGCGGGCATGATCTGGATGGGCGTCTACCCGAAGCCGTTCCTCGAGCGGACGGAGCAGACGCTCGTGCAGGTGCTGGAAACCGTGGAGATCCGTACGTCGCCGGGCATGGCGGCGCTCAACGTGCTGCCCCCGTCGCCGCAGGCCGGCGACCCGGGCGCGGCCGTGCAATAGGGCGGAGGACGATACACCGTGCAGGGGCTGACGCTTGATTTTGCGCGCCAGGCGGACTACGCGCTGGCGCTGCTCCCCGAGATCGTGCTCTCGGTCTGGGGAATGCTCGTGCTGATGGTCGACGTCTTCCAGAAGGGCTCGCGTTCCGGGCCATCCTGGCGGGGCCTCGGCTGGTTCACGCTCGTCGGGCTGGTGCTCGCCGCAGCGGCGAACTGGTGGCTGGGCGGAGTGAACGAGGCCAACCTGGCCGGCAGCATCGCACTCGACTCGTTCCGCACCTTCAGCAACTACATCTTCCTGGCGTCGGGCGCGTTCTTCGTGCTCATCGCCGACCGCTACCTCGACGAGGAGCGGATGCTGCTGGGCGAGATCTACGCGCTCATCCTGTTCGCCACCGTCGGCATGATGACGTTTGCCGGCACGCGCGACCTGATGATCATGTTCATCGCGCTCGAGCTGATGTCCGTCTCCGTGTACGTGCTCACGGCGGCGAACCGGCGCGACCCGCGCGGTGCGGAGGGCGCCCTCAAGTACTTCCTCCTCGGCGCCTTCGCGAGCGCGTTCTTCCTGTTCGGCATCGCGCTGGTCTACGGTGCGACGGGCACGACCAACCTGTCGGAGATCGCGGCGTCGATCGGCGTCGATGGCATCGGCGCGAGCCCGCTGCTGCTGCCGGCCATCGCGCTCATTGCCGTCGGCTTCGCGTTCAAGGTCTCGGCCGTACCGTTCCACATGTGGACGCCCGACGCCTACGAGGGTGCGCCCGTGCCGGTCACGACGTTCATGGCCGTGGGGGTCAAGTCCGCCGCGTTCGCGGCGTTCGTGCGCGTGTTCCTGACCGCGTTCCCGGGCGTCTACGACTCGTGGGACGTGCTGGCGATCTGGCTGGCCATCCTGACCATGGTCGGCGCGAACCTGACCGCGCTGGTGCAGGGCGACGTCAAGCGGATGCTCGCGTACTCCAGCGTCGCGCATGCCGGCTACCTGCTGGTCGGCCTCGCCGCGGCCAATGTGCTCGGGGCCGCCTCCGTGCTCTTCTACCTCGTCGTCTACACGTTCATGACCGCGGGGGCGTTCGCCGTGCTCATGGTCGTGGCCGGCAAGGGCGAGGGGCGCACGGGACTGGACTGGTTCAGCGGGCTCGGCTGGCGCTCACCCATGCTGGGCGCGGCGATGACGCTGTTCCTGCTGTCGCTGGCCGGCTTCCCGCTGACCGGCGGCTTCGTGGGCAAGGTGTTCATCCTGCGCGCGGCCATCGACCAGGGGCTGATCGGTCTTGCAGTCGCGCTGGTGCTCGCGTCCCTGATCTCCTACTACTACTACCTGCGCGTGGCGTGGTACATGTGGTTCCGGGAGCCGGATGGGGAGCCGCTCACGCTCACGATCTCGCCCGGGACCAGGGTCGCCATCGTCGCTGCAGTGATCGGCGTGCTCGTGCTCGGGATCTTCCCGGGCGCACTGCTCGATGCGGCCGAGCGGAGCGCCGCCGCACTGATGCACGTGCCGACCATGCTCGGCCGCAACTGAGGCGGACCGGCCGCAGCAGGGTGCGGCGTACGGGCAACGAGGAGGCGGCGGCCGCAGTCGGCGCCGCCTCGTTCGTTCCGGTGCGCAACGTCAGGGCAGGGCATGCACATTGCGGCCGTGTGACGGTCAGACGCCGCACGCCGCGGCACATTCCACAGGTGATTCTACATGGCCAGACCGGATACGATCGAGGTTGACAGCGATCTTCTCGCGCAGGCGGAGGCGGGGATCGAGCAGTACCTGGAGCGCATGCGCGCGAGCGGTGAGCTCGCCGAAAACTACTACGATGCCGCCCGCAGCAACGTCTTCCCGAACCTTCGGCAGTGGGTGACCGATTCCGACATCCGCAGGCTGTCGCCGAACCTGGCAGGCGGTGTGATGGACGCGGTGCGCGAAGGCCGCTGGGAGGAGCTGGTCAACGCGTTCGTGCGCGAGGTCAAGTTCGGCACCGGTGGCATCCGCTCGCTGATGGCGTTCCGCAAGGAGGACATCGAGCGCCTCGCCGCGGAGGGCGTCGATGCGCGCATCCTGAAGGGCCCGAACACGATCAACAACATCATCGTGCTCAAGTGCGCCTACGGCGTCGCACGCTACCTGGTCGACACGATCCGCGACCGCACGCCGCGCGTGGTCGTCGGCTTCGACAGCCGCATCCAGGGCGCCGCCTTTGCCCGCATCATTGCCGAAACGTTCCTCGCCGAGGGCGTCGAGGTATTCCTGTTCGACGAGGCGGTGCCGTACCCGGAGGTCACGTTCGCGATCCCCTCGATGAAGGCGGATGCGGGCGTGTTCATTTCAGCGAGTCACAACGACTACCGCTACAACGGCTTCAAGCTGTCGGGGCCCAACGGCTCGCAGTTCTCGCCCGAGGTGCGTGACCAGATCCTGGCGAAGTACATCGCGCCCGCGAAGCCGAAGGACATCCATCCCGTCGATCTCGACAGCGCCGACGAGGAAACGCTTTCGAATCTGCACTTCCTCGGTGGCAGCGAGCCGCTGCCGGACCACGAGTACTACGGTCGCGAGCTGGTCGACATGCACTCGCAGCACATCGCGCACATGCGCCGCTTCGTGCTGCGGCAACAGGAGCGTGACCCCGGGATCGCGCGCGACCTGAAGATCATCTATTCCGCGTTCAACGGCGCCGGCAGGCGGGCGATCCCGCGCCTGCTGAACGATCTCGGCTTCGAGACGATCTACCGCATCCGGAGCCTGGACACGCTGAACGGCCTGTTCCCCGCGTTCAAGAGCACGCCGGGCGAGGAGCAGCAGCCGGACCCGGGCGACTCGCGGGCTGCGGTGATCGCGCTGCGCGAGCTGGATGCCGAGGCGAAATCACCGCCGAAGGAGTGGGACCGCTATATCTCCTGGGATGATGCCGACCTGCTGGTCGCCACCGATCCCGATGCGGACCGCTCCGCCGTCATCGTGAAGCCGCCCGCAGGGCTGGTAACGGCGCTCGAGGGCAGACAGCGCCCCGGCATGCTGCGCTACAGCGACCGGCACGTGCTCGTCCCGGCCGACGACATGTGGACGCTGATCCTCTGGTACCGGATCAAGTTCGGTGCGATCAAGGATCCGGCGCGCAGCTTCATCGCGCTGAGTCATACGACGACGGACATGATCGCGCGTCTCGCCGAGCGTGAAGGCCTCGGCTGGCTCAAGACGTGGGTTGGTTTCGGCTGGCTGTCGGCGGGTGTCGCGCACGCGTGGCGCGGTGCGGAGCTGCCGTCGATCCGCGACGGGCGTCCCGTCGGTGCGGATCCCGACGAGCGCAGCAAGTGTCACCAGATCTTCTTCGACACGACGGGCATGGAGCCGGGCGGCCGCACGTTCAACGCGGCGACTCTGGAGCAGAGCAACGGCTTCTCGATCCTGGGCGGTCCGCCCGCGGGCTTCCCGGCCGACGACCGTGCACTCGGCACCGGCGGCCACGTGCGCGACAAGGACGGCACGTTCGCCACGCTGCTGACGACGGAGGTCGCCGCGTACGCGAAGGAGCAGGGCATCGACCTGATGACGCTGCTCGCGCGCGAGATCTACGCGGATCCGGATGTCGGCCTGTTCGTGAACTACTACGAGCCCGACCCGTTCGACGGCGAGTACCCCGGCCTGGCGGGCGACTCCAAGAAGAAGGCCATCCTCGACAAGTGCATTGCGCTCTACGAGCGTGCGCAGAAGGAGTCTGTCAGCATTGGCGGGCGCGACGTGACCGACACGCGCTACTACTGGACGGGCAAGTACGACGGCGCGAACTGGACCGGCTTCCCGGACGAGGGGCTCCGTTTCTACCTGGGCGACCGGCTGAGCTACATCACGGTGCGTCCATCGGGAACGAGCAACTCGCTGCGCTTCCACGTCCAGCTCTACGGCGGCCCGGTGGGCGAGGAGCAGGCGTGGGTGCGCCGGCTCGAGCTCGAAGCCGAGGCGATCGGCATGATCGACGACCTGCGCGCGACGCTGGGCGCACCACGGGAGGCAAACGCGCAGTACTGACGCGCGGAGCATCACATGCAGACGGCGAGCAGCGCCCGGCTCAGGCGCATTCGACGGAGCACGGTGCGCTGGCTGCTCATCGCGGCCGGCGCACTGCTGGTCACGCTGCTCGTCGGCAGTGCGGTCGTTCGGCTGTACACCGAGGTGCTGTGGTACTCGGCGCTCGGCCAGGCGGGTGCGCTCTGGACGCGCATCACGACGCAGCTCGTGGTGCGCGCGGTGACCGGCGCGATCGGCGCTGCGCTCGTGCTCGTCAACCTGCTGCACGTCGTGCGGCATCTCGGCCCGGTGCACCTGCGCCGGCGCTACGGCAATCTCGAGATCGCGGAGCAGGTGCCGCGGGCGCACGTTCGCATCGGCATCTTCCTCGTGTCCGTGCTGGCGGGCTGGTGGATCTCCGGGATCCAGTTCGGCAGCCGGGCTTCGCTCGCCGTGCTCGCGTGGCTGCGCAGCGACGCGTGGGGCGTGAGCGACCCGCTCTTCGGCAACGACTTCTCCTTCTACGTGTTCGGCCTGCCGGTCCTCGAGCAGTTCCTGGGCTACCTCATGCTCGTGCTCGTGTGGACCACGCTGCTCGCCGCACTCGGCTACACCCTGCTCGGCGCGATCCGCCTCCGTGAGAACCGGCTCGAGGTGGATGACGGTCCGCGCTTCCATTTCGCACTGCTGCTCGCGTCATTCATCGTCGTGCTCGGGGTGCACTACTGGATCGGCCGCTACGGCGTGTTGCTGAACGGCTCCGGCTTCGGCGGCACGGTCGGGTATGCCGACGTGCATGCGCGGTTACCGGCCCGCAGCATCATCGCCCTGTGCGCGCTGTTCGCGGCGGGCGCGATCGTCTACGGAGCGACGCGTCGCAACTGGCGTCCCGCGCTCGCCGCATCGGGTGTGTTGTTTCTCGCCAGCATCGTGGGCGGCGTCATCTATCCGGCTGCCGTCCAGAAGCTGCAGGTCGAGCCGAACCAGCTCGAGCGCGAGCGCATGTACATCGACTGGCTGATCGAGTATACGCGCAGAGGGTTCGGTCTCGACGAGATCGAGCGGCGCCCCTGGGACCCGGCACGGCGCGCCTCGGAGATGCAGCTCGCCGGCATCGACTGGCTCGGTGACGTGACGCTGTGGGACCGCGACCAGCTCCAGACCGCGTTCGCCGAAGAGACGCGTCGCCAGTATTACGAGTTCAGCGACGTCGACTTCGACCGCTACCGTTCGGAGGGGAGCCCGCGCCACGTTGCGATCGCGGTGCGCGAGTTCAAGCGGAGCGGCCTGCCGGCCGATCGTCAGACGTGGCGCAACATCCACCTGGCGCCGACCTACACGCACGGCATCGGCGCGGTCGTCACGCTCGCGAGCGAGGCCGCGCGGGGCAATCCGGTCTACTGGCTGACCAACGCGGACACGGTGGAACGCGACCGGCTTGCTCCTGCCGATCTGGAGCTGAGCGAGCCGCGCGTCTACTTCGGCGAGGGGATGGAGGAGTATGTCGTGCTCAATCCCGAAGCGGACACGGCCGGCCGCGTAGCGCCGCTCGAGGCCGTGAGCACCGGCATTCAGCTCGACTCCTTCCTGCGCATCCTCGCGTTCTCCTGGCGCTTCGGCGACAAGAACCTGCTGTTCTCGACCGAGCGCGACGAGCGCAGCCGGCTGCTCTTCCGCCGCCCCGTCGTGCAGCGCGTGCGCCAGCTCGCGCCGTTCCTGGCATGGGACGACGACGCATACCCGGTGATCCACCGCGGGCGTATCGTGTGGTTCATCGACGGATACTCCTCGACGGCGAACTTCCCGCTTTCCGAGGCGCTCCCGATGGGGACTGGCTCGACCCGCTACCTGCGCAGCAGTGCCAAGGCACTGGTGGACGCCGTGAGCGGTGAAGTCACGATCTACTCACTGGATCCGGACGAGCCGTTGCTGGCGACATACCGGCGCATCTTCCCCGGCATGGTGCAGCCGCTGTCGGCAATGCCCTCCGAGCTGCAGGCGCACCTGCGCTACCCGCCCGCCCTCGCTGCGGCGCAGGCAGACAAGCTCGCGCGCTTTCATGTCACGGAGGCGGACGTGTTCTACTCCGGGCAGAGCGCGTGGCAACGACCGGTGCAGGGCAGTGCGCAGGCGGGCCCGTACGAGCCGCTGTTCATGATGGCAGCACTGCCGGGGGCAACGCGCGCGGAGTTCCTGCTGAGCACGCCCTTCATTGCGGCGGACCGCCAGACCATGGCGGGACTGCTGCTGGTCCGGAACGATCCGCAGCACTACGGCGAAGCGCTGCTGCTGGAGCTGCCGAGCGCCGATGTCACGCGCGGTCCCAGCCAGATCATTGCACTGATCGAGCAGGACGCCGGTATCAGTGCGCAGTTCTCCCTGTGGCGCAGCCCCGGCGTCGACCTGCAGCTCGGCCAGCTGCGCGTCGTCCCGCTGGACAGCGCCGTCCTGCACGTCGTGCCGCTCTACCTGTCCGCTGCGGGTACCGCGCTGCCGCAGCTGCAGCGCGTCATCGTGAGCGATGGCGTCAGTGTGAACATGGAGCCCACGCTGGCGGCCGCGATCGCGGGACTCGGCGGCGGACGCAGCGTTGCGGCGCGCGCCACGCAGCAGCCGTCACAGCCGGCGCTGCCCGCACCCTGGGCAGCCGAGGCGCTGCGCCTGCAGCAGGCTGCGGATCGAGCGCTGCGCGACGGTGATTTCGCTGCGTTCGGCCGCCACTGGAGCGAGCTGCAGGAGTTGTTGAGGCGCGCCGCGACAGAGCCGGAATCGCCCGACTGATCAGCTTGCCGCCCCCCGGAGCCAATGGTATGATTTCCCCGCTCGAGAGCGGTGGTACGCGCACGATCGTCGTAGCGCTCGGAGGCAATGCGCTGCAGCCGCCGGGCGGACACGGTGACATCCACGAGCAGTTCGCGCACACGCGGGAGTCGCTGGGCGCGGTCGTCGCACTGGCACAGGCCGGCTGGCGGATCGTGGTCGTGCACGGCAACGGGCCACAGATCGGCGACGAGCTGCTGCGCAATGAGCTGGCGCGCTCGCGCCGGCCGCCCCTGCCGCTCGGCGTGCTCGTCGCCTCCACGGCCGGCTGGATCGGCTACATGATCCAGCAGTCGCTGCGCAACGCGCTGGACCGCGCCGGCGTCCGGCGTCCCGTGGTCTCGGTGATCACGCAGGTGCTGGTCGATGCGGCCGACCTCACGCCGCGCAAGCCGATCGGCCACACGATGCCGCGCGAGCAGGCCGAAGAGCTGGCCACGACGCTCGGCTGGGACATCGGCCCCGCGGACGGCGGCTGGCGGCGCATCGTGGCATCACCGCGGCCCCATACGGTCGTCGAAAGCGATCAGATCGAGCGACTGCTCGAGGGCGGTACGATCGTCATCGCATGCGGCGGCGGCGGAACACCGGTCTACCAGGATGACCGGCTCGGCCTCGAGGGCGTCGATGCGGTCGTCGACAAGGATCGCGCCGCCTGTATCCTGGCGCGTGATGTCCGTGCCGAGGTGCTGCTCATCCTGACCAATGTCGACGGCGCCTATCGCGGGTACGGCACACCCGCGCAGCAGCTGCTCGCGCAGGTGCCCGCGGGCGAGGCGGCCGCACTGCTCGAGGCCGGCGAGTTCGGGACGGGCAGCATGGGACCGAAAGTCGAAGCCGCAATCGACTTCGTGCGCGGCGGAGGACGCCGCGCCATCATCGCACGGCTGGAGCGTGGGCTCGAGGCCGTGGAAGGCAGGACGGGAACGACCATCGTCCCCGAGTGAGGTGGCCGGGTGCGCGCACGGTGCCCCGGCCGCGTTTGTTTCCGCCGGCTTCGCACGAGCGAAGCCATGAACGTTACGGAATGCAATGAACATTCATGAGTACCAGGCGCGCGAGATCCTGACGGCGCACGGCGTGCCCGTTCCGGGAGGCACGGTTGCGAGCACGCCCGAGGAGGTCGAGCGCGCTGCACAGCAGTTCGGCTCGACCGTCGTCGTCAAGGCGCAGGTGCACGCGGGCGGCCGCGGCAAGGCGGGCGGCGTCAAGCTCGCGAAGTCGCCGGCCGAGGCCAAGGACGTCGCCGGGAAGATCATCGGCATGCGCATCAAGGACCTGCCCGTCGAGAAGGTCCTGGTTGCACCGGCCGAAGACATCGCGAGCGAGGCCTACGTCGGCATGATCCTCGACCGCGCGAGCAAGCGTGTCGTCGTGATGGTCAGCCGGGAGGGCGGCGTCGACATCGAGGAAGTCGCTGCCACCAATCCCGACGCGATCCGCAAGCTCGCGGTCGATCCGCGCTACGGCCTGCTGCCGTTCCAGGCCTACGCCCTCGCCGTCACGCTGTACGACGACCTGAAGCAGCAGCGTGCGTGCGCGAAGATCCTGCAGCAGCTCTACGCCGCGTTCCTTTCGAGCGGTGCATCGCTGGCCGAGATCAATCCGCTGGTCACCACACCGGACGGTGAGGTGAAGGCACTCGATGCCAAGTTCAACATCGACGACAACGAGCTGTTCCGCCGCCCGAAGATCGAGGCGCTGCGCGATACGGCCGGCGAGCCGGAAGCGGAGATCCAGGCGCGCGAGGCGGGCCTGACCTTCATCAAGCTGGACGGCAACATCGGCGCGTGCGTGAACGGCGCCGGCCTCGCCATGGCGACGATGGACCTGATCAAGTTCTACGGCGGCGAGCCCGCGAACTTCCTCGACATCGGCGGCAGCTCGAATCCCGAGAAGGTCGTCAACGCGCTGCGCATCATCACCGCCGATCCGAACGTGAAGGTGATCTGCTTCAACATCTTCGGCGGCATCACCCGCTGCGACGACGTCGCCAACGGCATCGTCACGGCCACACAGCGCATCAAGATCGACGTGCCGATCGTCATCCGGCTGACCGGTACCAACGAGAAGGAAGCACTGGAGATCCTGAAGAACGCCGGGTTCAGCGCGACGACGTCGATGGACGAGGTCGTGCAGAAGGCGGTCGAGCTCGCGGGGGCGGGGAAGTAACATGTCAATTTTCATCGACCAGAACACCAGGCTGCTGGTGCAGGGCATCACGGGCCGCGACGGCTCGTTCCACGCACGGCAGATGATGGAGTACGGCACGCAGGTCGTGGGCGGCGTGACGCCCGGCAAGGGCGGCCAGACATTCGAGGGACCGGCCGGCAGGTCCTGCCCGATCTTCGACACGATGGAGCAGGCGGTCGCCGAGACGGGCGCGAACGCCAGCGTGATCTACGTGCCGCCGGCGTTCGCCGCGGACGCGATCATGGAAGCCGCCGGCGCTGGCGTGCCGTTCGTCGTCGCGATCACCGAGGGCGTCCCGGTGCTCGACATGACGCGTGTCTACGCGTACGTGCAGGACGCGGGCGTGCGGCTGCTCGGACCGAACTGCCCCGGGCTGCTTTCGCCTGGCAAGTCCAAGGTCGGCATCCTGCCCGGCCAGATCGCTACACCCGGCCCGGTCGGCGTCGTGTCGCGCTCCGGCACGCTGACCTACGAGGTCGTCTACCAGCTCACCAACGCCGGCATCGGGCAGAGCACCTGCGTCGGCATCGGCGGCGACCCGATCAACGGCACCAACTTCATCGACTGCCTCGAGGCGTTCGAGAACGATCCGGAAACCAGGGCCGTCGTCATGATCGGCGAGATCGGCGGCACTGATGAGCAGCAGGCCGCGGAGTTCGTCAGCTCGAAGATGAGCAAGCCGGTCATCGGCTTCATCGCCGGGCAGACGGCGCCGCCCGGACGTCGCATGGGACACGCCGGCGCGATCATCAGCGGCAGCGAGGGAACGGCCGCGGAGAAGATCGAGACGTTCGAGCGCAACGGCATCGGCGTCGCGAAGAAGCCGAGCGACGTCGTCGGTCTCATCCAGGGCGTGCTCTGAGGCCCATGCCTGCCGGCACGCTGCTCACCGAGGTGCTCCCGCGCGAGCACATTGTCGTGCCGCTGCGCGCGACGACGCTGCGCGAGGCACTCGATCAGCTCGCAGCCCGGCTCGAGCAGACCGGCGCCGTGCGCGAACCCGCGGCACTGCGCCGTGCGATGGAGGCACACCGCGCGCGCGACATCGTGCAGATCGGGTCGCGCGCGCTGCTGCCGCACTACCGCACAGAGGCCGTGGACCGGCTTGCGGTCGCGTTCGGCGTGACCGAGCAGCCACTGGTCGTCGACGGGGGACCCACGCGGGGCGTGCGCATCGTCGTCCTGATCCTCGCACCCGCGACCGCGGCCACACTGTACCTGCAGACGATCGCCGCACTCGCCCGCCTCTTCCACGACGACGCGCTCACCGAGCGCATCGTGCACGCCACATCCGCCGACGAGGTTCTCGACCTCGCGGAGATCTCGTCCCTCCGCATCGAGCCGCGCCTGACCGTGCGTGACCTCATGATCCACAGCGCCGACCACGTCAGCGTCGACCAGTCGGTGCGCGAGGCCGTCGACGTCATGGTCCGCAAGCGCGTGCGCGCACTGCCCGTGGTCAACGAGCAGCGCGAGGTAGTTGGAATCGTCAGCGAATGGGACGTGATGCGCGCGCTGCTGCCGCAGATCCCGCGCGCCGGCGACGAGGAAGACGACGCCGCGCAGCCCCAGCAGCCGCTGCGCGTCCGCGACGTCATGACCCGCTCCGTCCTCTGCATCTCCGAGGACATGGGGCTCGTCGAAGCCGCCAATATGATGCTCAACAAGGACGTCGAGCAGTTTCCCGTGGTGAGCGAGGGCAAGTTCAGCGGCCTGCTCACCCGCAGTGACATCATCCGCAAACTCTTTGGACGATAGGATCCATGGCAGGCAACTACACGCTCACGATCATCAAGCCCGACGCCTTCGGCCGCAACCTCGCCGGCCGCATCCTCGCCCACCTCGAGGAGCAGGGCTTCCGCATCCGCGCCGCCCGCACCATGCGCATGACCGAGGCGCAGGCAAAGGCATTCTACGAGGTTCACAAGGAGCGCCCCTTCTACGGCTCCCTCGTCAGCTTCATGACCAGCGGCCCCTGCATGCCCGTCGTCCTCGAGAAGGACGACGCCGTCGCAGCGCTCCGCAAGGCCATCGGCGCGACCGACCCCGCCGAGGCCGACGACGGCACCGTCCGCAAGCTGTACGCGGAATCCAAGGAGCGGAACGCGATCCACGCCTCGGACTCCGATGAGAACGCTGCGCGCGAGGCCCGGTTCTTCTTTGCGGAGGCGGATGTGCTGGGGGCTTCCTAGAGTAGTGAAGCGGGCCCGGGCCTGGGCCTGGGCCCGGGGCCCGGTGGAACGGCGGGTGAGCGGCGCATGCTGCTCGCACTCGACACGGCGCCGTCGGTGCGGAGGCCGGACAGGGGGGCTGGACGTTCTGGGCCACCCCGGCCCCGGGCCCACGGCCCCGGGCCCCGGCCCGCCTCAGCACCGAGGGCATCAGACGCCCAGCCTTGCCCATACGTTTCCACCCGCCAACTCATTGACACTCCACGAGAAATCCAGCAAATTACACGACTATGCTGACAGTCGATCTGGGCCGGCTGCAGCGGTCGGTGAAGCTGGAGATCGAGGGGCAGCTGGACCCGGACGACCCCGCGCTCGCGGATCTGAATCTCCGGCTGGCGGAGCCGCTGCAGGTGAGGCTCGAGGCGCACCAGGCAGGGCCCGACGTGCTGGTCCGGGGGCGTATGCGGGGTGAGCTGGAGCTCGAGTGTGCGCGCTGCCTGAAGCCGGTACGCCACACGCTGGATGAAGAGGTCACCTTCCTCTACGTCGAGGGGGTCGACGAGACGGCCGCGGAGGACCAGGAAGTGTATCCGCTGCCGGAGACGGGCTGGACGCTGGATCTCGGACCGGCGCTGCGTGAGCACCTGGTGCTTGCGGCGCCGGCACATGTCTTGTGCCGCGAAGAGTGCAGAGGGCTCTGCCCGACGTGCGGCACGGATCGCAACGAGGCGCCGTGCGAATGCGAGGCGTCGGACGTGGACGATCGCTGGGCTGCGCTCCGGCGGCTCGGCTCCGAATAGACGGAGAGGACGAGGACGATGGCGGTACCGAAGAAGAAGGTCTCGAAGCAGCGGAGGCGGAAGCGTCGCGGCGCGATGAAGGCCGAGATGCCCTCCGTGCAGCGCTGCCCGAAGTGCGGTGATCCGAAGATGCCGCACCGGGTGTGCCCGACGTGCGGGACGTACAAGGGCGAGCAGGTCTTCGAGGTCGAAGAGATCTGAGGGAGGGCGCCTTGCGCATCGCGCTGGACGCGATGGGCACGGATCGCCACCCGGACATCGAGGTGGCGGGTGCCCTGCAGGCCCTGCGCGAGCTGCCGGCGGATTTCGAGCTGCTGCTGGTCGGCGACGAGCCGCGCATCGCCAGGTCGCTGGCGGAGCAGGAGCCGGCGCCGGCGGGCAGGCTGCACATCGTGCATGCCGAGGAGACGGTAGCTCCGGGGGAGCCGCCGGCTTCGGCCGTACGCCGTAAGCGGAAGAGCTCGATTGCGGTGGGGCTGGGGCTGCAGAAGGAGAACAGGGCGGACGCCTTCGTGAGTGCCGGGTCGACCGGCGCGGTCATGGCGGCGTCCCTTTTTCTTTTGGGCCCGGTGCCGGGTGTCGACCGGCCGGCGGTTGCGACACCGCTGCCGACGTCGGGGGAGCCGCTGCTGCTGATCGACGCGGGCGCAAACGTGGATACCAAGCCGCATCACCTGGCGCAGTTCGCGCACCTCGCGGCCATTTACGTCGAGGACGTGTGGCAGCGCCCGCGCCCGCGCGTCGGCCTGCTGAACATCGGCGAAGAGCCGGAGAAGGGCGACGAGCTGGCGGTCGAGACGTACAGCCTGCTCGAGAAGAGCGGCCTGAACTTCATCGGCAACGTCGAGGGACGCGACGTGATCCGCGGGGTCTGCGACGTGCTCGTCGCGGACGGGTTCGTGGGCAACGTGCTGCTGAAGTTCTACGAGTCGATCATGGTGTTCATGGCCGGGCTGCTGGAGCGGGAGTTCGCGGCGAACGGGGTCGCGATGGACGTGAGCCGGCTGCTGCGCGGTTTCGACTATACGGAGTACGGTGGTGCGCCGCTGCTGGGCGTGAACGGCGTTTCGATCATCTGTCATGGTGGCTCGCCGCCGCGTGCGATTGCCAATGCGATCCGGGTGGCCCGCCAGGCGGTGCATACGAAGATGGTGGGACACATTGCGCGGGAAGTGACTGCGCACGCTGGCGCTGCACATGAGTAAGCGTGCGGCGGGACTGAGAGGAAAGACCGGATGAAGTCACCCAAGCCCATCATCGAGGTCGTATCGACCGGCCGTTACCTGCCGGAGCGCGTTCTGACGAACGCGGACCTCGAGAAGATGGTGGAAACGACGGACGAGTGGATCCGCGAACGCACCGGCATCAGTGAGCGCCGGATCGCAGGCGACGACATGGGGGCCGCGGAGATGGGGGCCAATGCGTCGCGCATCGCGATGGAGCGCGCGGGCGTGCATCCGGGCGAGGTCGACCTGATCGTGCTCTCGACGGCGACGCCGGACCGGCTGCTTCCGTCCACCGCGTGCGACATGCAGGCGCTGCTCGGCGCGACCAATGCGGCCGCGTTCGACGTGAGCGCCGCGTGCTCCGGATTTCTCTACGCGCTTACCGTCGCAGAGGGCTACATCGCGGCCGGTCGTGGCGAGATCGCGCTCGTGGTGTCCACCGAGAAGATGAGCGGCATCGTCGACTGGGGCGACCGCTCGACGTGCGTGCTCTTCGGTGACGGCGCAGGTGCGGCCATCGTGCGCAGGGCGCAGAACGGCCGCGGCGTGCTTTCCAGCTTCATGCGCTCCGACGGCACGCTGGCCGAGCTGCTCTGGCGGCCCGCGGGCGGTGTGAAGGTGCCGATGGACATCGCGGTGCTGGACGAGAAGTCGCACCTGGTGAAGATGGCGGGGCGCGAAGTCTTCAAGGCCGCGGTCCGCTCCATGGCGGAGGCGGCGGACCAGGCGCTGCTGCGCGCAGGGCTGACCGGCGACGACATCGACCTGCTGATCCCGCACCAGGCGAACATCCGGATCATCGAGGCGACGGCGCGCTATGCGGACGTGCCGATGGAGAAGGTCTTCGTGAACGTGGACCGCTACGGCAACATGAGCTCCGCGACCGTGCCCGTCGCGCTGGACGAGGCCGTCGAGCAGGGGCGCATCAAGCCGGGCGACAACGTGCTGATGGTCGCGTTCGGCGCTGGCTTCACATGGGGTTCGGGGGTGATCCGGTGGTAGGGCTGCTGTTCCCGGGACAGGGCTCGCAGTTCGTCGGCATGGGCCGCGACCTGGCGGCGTCGAGCGACGCTGCACGCCGCACGTTCGAGGAAGCGGACGAGGTGCTCGGCTTCGCGCTTTCGCAGCTCTGCTGGGAGGGGCCGGAAGAGGAGCTGACGGCGACCAGCAATGCGCAGCCCGCGATCCTGGTGCACTCCGTTGCGGCATACCGTGCAGCGGTCGATTCGATCGGCGACGTAGCACTCGCTGCCGGCCACTCGCTGGGCGAGTTCAGCGCCTGGGTGACCGCGGGCGCGGTTTCCTTTGCGGACGGCGTTCGCACCGTGCGCCGGCGCGGCGAGCTCATGTACGAGGGCGGGCAGGCGCGGCCCGGGACGATGGCCGCGCTGCTGGGACTCGACGACGCCGAAGCAGAGCGCGTCTGCCGCGAGGCGAGCGGCGCGGACGGCGAGTGCGTACCGGCCAACTACAACTCGCCCGGCCAGATCGTGATCTCGGGTGACGTCGCGGCTGTCGAGCGCGCCATGGTCCTCGCGAAGGACGCGGGTGCAAAGCGCGCGCTCCGCCTGAACGTATCCGGCGCATTCCACTCGCCGCTGATGCGCGTCGCCGAGGACGGGCTGCGTGCGCAGCTCGACTCCGTCGAGATCGGCGCTCCGGCATTTCCGGTGGTATCCAACGTCACGGCGGAGCCGGTTACGAACGCTGCCGACGCACGCCGGTTGCTCGTCGAGCAGCTCACCTCGCCCGTGCGCTGGACGGAGAGCGTCCGCACCATGGTTGCCCAGGGGGTGACCAGCTTCGTGGAGGTCGGCCCGGGGTCGGTGCTCAGCGGGCTGGTCCGGCGCATCGAGAAGGGTGTGCCCACGCGGACGATCGGCACCGCAGCCGAGCTGGAGGCGCTGACATGAGCGCACGCGAGCTGGAGGGGAACGTCGCGCTCGTCACGGGCGCCACGCGCGGCATCGGCCGCACGATCGCCGAGCATCTGGCCAGGGCAGGCGCCCGCGTCGCGGTCGTCGGCCGCACGGCGGAGCGCGCGGAGGAGGCCGCGGACTCGCTTGCCGGCGTGGGCCATCGCGGTTATGCCTGCAACGTCGCTGATCCGGCGGCGGCGGCCGCACTCGTGAAGCAGGTCGAGGAGGACCTTGGCGGCCTCGACATCCTCGTGAACAATGCGGGCATCACGGAGGACAACCTGCTCATGCGCCTCAGCGACGAGGCCTGGGACCGTGTGCTCGAGACCAATCTGAAGGGCCCGTTCAATCTGATCCGCGCCGCCGCGCGCGGCATGATGCGCCGCAGGAGCGGGCGTATCATCAACATCACGAGCGTGGTCGGATTGATGGGCAATCCGGGGCAGGCCAACTATGCGGCCTCCAAGGCCGGCCTGATCGGGCTGACGAAGACGGTGGCGCGGGAGCTGGCCTCGCGGGGCATTCTGTGCAACGCGGTGGCGCCCGGATTCATCGAGTCGGACATGACGGCGGCGCTGCCCGAGGCGACGCGCGCGTCATTGCAGGAGCAGATTGCGCTCGGGCGCCTCGGCACCGGTGACGACGTGGCGAGCGTCGTGCGCTTTCTTGCCGGACCGGGGGCGGGCTACATTACCGGCCAGACCATCGTCGTCGATGGCGGCATGGTGATTTAACAACTCACAGCGAGGACATCATGGCGGATACCGAAGCGAAGGTGAAGGAGATCATCATCAACGAGCTGGGCGTGGAGCCGGAGAAGGTCACGCTCGATGCGTCGTTCGTAGAGGATCTCGGCGCCGACTCGCTGGATACCGTTGAGCTCGTGATGGCGTTCGAAGAGGAGTTCGGGATCGAGATTCCGGACGAGGACGCCGAAAAGCTGCAGAAGGTCGGCGACGCCGTGAAGTACCTGCAGGAGAAGGGCGTCGAGTAGCCCTGCTGCTCGAGACATCATGGCAGCGAATGGACGCCGCCGGGTGGTGGTGACGGGCATCGGCCTCGTCACCCCGCTCGGCAACGACGTCAGGACCACCTGGGACGCGCTCCTGGCCGGACGCAGCGGTGCCGGGCCCATCACGCATTTCGAGGCGACAGAGGATTACGACTGCCGCTTCGCGTGCGAGGTGAAGGGTTTCCAGCCGGACCAGTACATGGACCGGAAGGAGGCGCGGCGCACGGATCGTTTCACGCAGCTTGCGCTGGCCGCCGCACAGCAGGCAATGGAGCGGGCGGGCCTGGACGGCCCGGATGCGAACTTCGAACGGGACCGCACCGGTGTTCTGATCGGCAGCGGCATCGGCGGCATCGCCACGTTCGAGGACCAGGCACGTGTGATGGTGGAGAAGGGGCCGAAACGCATCAGCCCGTTCTTCATCCCCATGTTCATCCCCGACATCGCGGCGGGTCACGTATCGATGCGCTGGGGGCTGCGCGGGCCGAACTACTGCACCGTCAGCGCGTGCGCATCGAGTGCGCACGCCATCGGTGAGGCAGTGCGACTCCTGCAGAACGACGAGGCCGACATCATGGTGGCCGGCGGTACGGAAGCGACCGTCACCCCCATGACGATCGCCGGCTTCGGCAACATGAAGGCGCTCTCGACGCGCAACGAGTCTCCGGAAACCGCCAGCCGGCCGTTCGACGCGACGCGCGACGGGTTCGTGCTGGGCGAGGGCTCCGGTGTCCTGGTGCTGGAGACGCTGGAGCACGCGCAGCAACGGGGCGCGGAGATCCTCGGCGAGATCGTGGGCTACGGCCAGAGCGCGGACGCGTATCACCTGACGGCCCCCGCACCCGAAGGGGCGGGCGCCCAGATTGCGATCCGCAATGCGCTCCGCGACGCGGGACTGGGTACCAACGACGTCGACTACGTGAACGCACACGGCACGTCGACGCCCGCCAACGACATGAACGAGACGGCCGCCGTGAAGGCGGTGTTCGGCGAAGCCGCGTACCGGCTGGTCATGGGCTCGACCAAGTCGATGACCGGCCACCTGCTCGGTGCGGCAGGTGCAGTCGAGACGGTCATCTGCACACTGGTCTGCCGCGAGGACATCATCCCGCCGACCATCAACTTCTCGACGCCGGATCCGGCGTGCGACCTGAACTACGCGCACAACACGCGCGTGGAGCGCGAGGTCAACGTCGCGATCTCCAACTCGTTCGGCTTTGGCGGACACAACGTCTGCCTGGCGCTGCGCAAGTACCGGGAGGCGTAACCGACCCGCAGGGATGCCGACCCGGGGCACCCCGAGAGACCCCGCGCCATCGTCGTATGGCGCGGGGTTTTCGCTTGCAGCGGGTCATTCCCGCGCCTATTCTACCCGGTGGAGAACCTGTTCCCTGAGCCGGATTTGCTGATGACACCGGCACTCGCTGCCGAGCTGCACATAGCCCCGTCGGACCCGTCGCTGGCCCCGATCGCCGAAAAGGTGCTCGAGGGGGTGCGGCTGACCAGGGAAGACGGCGTGGCACTCTTCGAATCGCGCGACCTGCTCGCCATCGGCGCAATGGCGGACTGGGTGAACCGCCGCAAGAACGGCGATCGCGTCTTCCTGTGCGCGAACCAGCACCTGAATCCGACCAACGTCTGCATCCTGCGCGCGACGTGCACCTTCTGCTCCTTTGCGCGCCGCCCGAAGGAAGATGGCGCGTACACGATGGAGCTGGAGGAGGCCTTCCACGAGGCGTCGCTCGCGCGTGACACACCGGTGCGCGAGTTCCACATCGTCGGTGGGCTGCACCCGAAGCTGCGGGTCTCGTACTACGAGGAGCTGATTCGCGGGTTGAAGGAGCGTCATCCGGGTGTCGAGATCAAGGCGCTCACGGCTGTCGAGATCGCGCACCTCGCACGCATCGAGAAGACCACGGTCGAGGACGTGCTGCAGCGGCTGGTCGACGCCGGACTCGACACGCTGCCGGGCGGCGGTGCCGAAGTGTTCGCCAAGGGCGTGCGTGCGACGATCGCCGAGCGCAAGCTCGCGGCGGAGGAGTGGATCGACGTGCACCGTCGTGCGCATCGCATGGGCGTGCGCAGCAACGCGACCATGCTCTACGGTCACGTCGAGACGTACGAGGACCGTGTCGACCACCTGGCCATGCTGCGCGAGCTGCAGGACGAGACGGGCGGGTTCCTGGCGTACATCCCGCTGGCGTACCACCCGGACAACAATGAGCTGGGCGAGCAGCTCGGCCGCACCGGCACGGCGACGACCGGTTTCGACGACCTGAAGAACCTCGCAATCGGGCGGCTGTTCCTGGACAACTTCCGCCACATCAAGACGCACTGGATCATGAACACGGCGAAGGTCAGCCAGATCGCGCTGCACTTCGGGGTCGACGATCTCGAGGGCACGGTGCGGCGCGAGCGGATCTATCATGACGCCGGTGCACACACCCCTGAGGGCATGACGTTCGCCGAGATCGTGCGGCTGATCCGCGATGCGGGCAGGCGGCCGGTCGAGCGCAACGTGCAGTACGAGGAGGTGCGGGAATGGTGAGCCCGAACGGGTCGGGCGACGCCGAACAGCGGCGTCCGGGCATCCGCCTCGTCGACAGTGGCGGTGTCGTTGCGACCGGTGAGCGCGTGATTCCGGACGAGCAGCGGCGCCTCCCGATCCTGCAGACAGTATCGCCGCGCCGGCGCGAGCCGAGTGCGGCCGGCTCGCTGGGCTCGCAGCGGCAGGCACCGGCTCCGGACTACGTGCCGGCACCCGTGCACGCGCGGCCGCACGGCGCCGAGATCGCCGAGTGGCTCGAGGTGAAGCAGACGACGTCGCTGCTCGAGCTGGGCGCACGCGCCGATGCAGTCCGGCAGCAGAAGCACCCCGAAGGCGTCGTCAGCTACATCGTCGATCGCAACATCAACTACTCGAACGTGTGCGTGACCGACTGCCGGTTCTGCGCGTTCTACCGCCGCCCCAAGGACGACGAGGCGTACGTCCTCTCGTACGAGGAGATCGGCGCCAAGATCGACGAGACGAAGGCGCTCGGTGGTGTGCAGATCCTGATGCAGGGTGGTCACAACCCGTACCTGCCGCTCGACTGGTACACCGGGCTGCTGCGCTACATCAAGGAGCACCATCCGATCCACGTGCACGGCTTCAGTGCATCGGAGATCGAGATGATCTCCAAGGTGTCGAAGCTGCCCGTCGATGAAGTGCTGCTGCAGCTCAGGCAGGCCGGGCTCGACTCGATGCCGGGCGCGGGCGCGGAGATCCTGGTCGATGCGGTGCGCGATTTCATTGCGCCGAAGAAGATCGACTCGAGCCGGTGGATCGAGATCCACGAGGCGGCGCACGAGGTCGGACTGCTGACCACGGCCACGATGATGTACGGTGTCGGGGAAGCGTGGGAGGACAGGCTGGAGCACATGCTCAAGCTGCGGGCAGCGCAGGAGCGCAGCCTGAAGCGCGGCGCCGGTCGGTTCACCGCGTTCATCACGTGGTCGTTCCAGCCGTCACACACGGAGATGGAGAGCTGGGATCTCGAGCTCGGCACCGGGATGGACTACCTCGTAACGACCGCACTGGGCCGGCTCGTGCTGGACAACTTCGACAACGTGCAGGTCTCGTACGTGACGCAGGGGCCGAAGATGGCGCAGGTCGCGCTGCGCTTCGGCGCAAACGATTTCGGCTCACTCATGATCGAGGAGAACGTGGTGAGCGCGACCGGCATCGACTTCATCATGCCGGAAACGGAGATCGTGCGGCTGATCGAGGACGCGGGCTTCACGCCGCGTCGACGCTACCAGGATTACACACTCGCAAACCAGGGCGACACGGGGTGCCCGTGCTGCGCGCAGCGCGCGACCGTGGCGGTGGAGGGTTGATGGCAAAGGTTCTGATCATGATGGGCTCGCAGTCCGACCGCGAGCGGATGGACAAGGCGGTGCCGATCCTCGAGGAGGCCGGTGTCCAGACGGAGGTCGTCGTTTCCAGCGCGCATCGCGACCCGGAGCAGACGGCGGCGATCGCGAGCACCGCCCAGGACAAGGGCTTCAGCGTCGTCATCTGCGGGGCAGGGCTTTCGGCCGCGCTGCCGGGCGTGGTTGCCGCGCACACGAAGCTGCCGGTCATCGGGGTGCCGCTGAACGCCGCGCTGGGCGGGCTGGACGCGCTGCTGTCGGTTGCGCAGATGCCCCCCGGCGTGCCCGTCGCGTGCGTCGGTATCGACAACGCCAAGAATGCGGCCCACCTCGCGCTGCGCATTCTGAGACTCGCAGGGCAGCTCGACTGACGCCATGCGCGTCGGCATCGGCTACGATTCCCACCGCTACGCCGCCGGGCGCGCTCTCGTGCTCGGCGGTGTTCGCATCGAATGGGAACAGGGGCTGGACGGTCACTCGGACGCGGATGCGGTCGCGCACGCCGTGACCGACGCGCTGCTCGGTGCAGCGGCGCTGGGCGACATCGGCACCCACTTCCCGCCGAGCGACGAGCGCTGGAAGGATGCCGACTCCATCGGGCTGCTCGCCGCCGCACGCGATCTGCTCGAGGAAGTCAACTACCAGGTCGTCAACGTGGACGTCACCGTGATCTGCGACGGCCCGCGCATCGGTCCACATGCCATGGGGATGCGCGAGCGCCTCGCGGGTGCGCTCGGGATCTCGCCCGCTCACGTCTCGGTGAAGGGCAAGACGAACGAGGGCATGGGCTGGATCGGCCGCAACGAAGGCATCGCTGCCATGGCCGTTGCGCTGATCGACACGGTCCCCGAGATCCCGCCCTTCGCGGCCTGAGTCGACGCCCCCGGAGGGCCCCATCGAAGGCATCATCAACACGCTCGCCGGGCTGCCGCCCGTACTGCTCTACGTGGCGATCGGAGCGGGCGCGGCGATCGAGAACATCGTACCGCCGATCCCGGCCGACACGTTCGTCCTGCTGGGCGCCTTCCTGGCCGCCGCGGGGCATGCCGACCTGTGGCTGGTGTTCGCGTGCACGCTCGTCCCCAACGTCGCGTCGGCCACGTTCACCTACTGGCTGGCCCGCCGCCACGGCACGCGCTTTTTCGGCGGACGCGTCGGTCGCTGGCTGCTGAACGAGCGGCAGCTCGAGCACGTCGGGACGTTCTACCGGCGATGGGGCACCCCCGCGATCTTCGTCAGCAGGTTCCTGCCCGCGCTGCGGGCGGTCGTGCCGATCTTCGCGGGTGTGACCGACGTGTCCGCCCCGCGGCTGATCATCCCGCTGGTGCTGGCCTCCGCGCTCTGGTACGGTGCGCTCGTCTACATCGGTGGCGTGGTCGGCCGCAACTGGGAGCAGATCATGGCGATCATGGACCAGGCGAGTGGCTGGCTGCTGGCGGTCGCCCTCGTGTTCATGGCCGCGATCGCCTGGTGGTGGATCAGGACACGGCGCCACGAGCCGCGATGAAGGAGATCGACGCCTTTCTCGACCATCTCACGCTGGAGCGTGGGCTCTCACCGCGCACGATCGACGCGTACCGTCGCGATCTGAGCGGCTGCTTCGCGTGGCTCGCGGAGCGCGGCGTGCAACGGCCGGGCGACGTCGGCGCGACCGAGCTGCGCGAGTACGTCTACCACCTCAAGGATCGGGGCCTGCAACCGACGTCGATCCGCCGTGCGCTGTCCGCCCTGCGCACGTTCTACGGCTGGCTCGTGGGCGAAGGCCTCGCGCTCATGGATCCGACGGAGCGTGTCGAGCTGCCGCGTACGTGGCGGCGACTGCCCGGCGCGCTGGCCCGCGAGGAGGTCGAACGGCTGCTGGAATCGCCGGATCCGGCCGAGAAGCTGTACTGGCGTGACAAGGCGATGCTGGAGTTTGCGTACGCATCCGGTGTGCGCGTGGGGGAACTGACCACCATCAAGGTGCGCGACGTCCTGTTCGAGGACGGCCTGGCCGTCGTGTTCGGCAAGGGCTCGAAAGAGCGGCTCGTGCCGGTCGGCCGGGCCGCGCTGCGCGCACTGGACGTCTACCTGCGCGAGATCCGGCCGCGCCTCGCGCGCGGCGACACGCAGGGCGTAATCTTCCTCAATGCGCGCGGGCAGCCGCTTTCGCGCATGGGCGTATGGAAGATCCTGCGCAAGCACGTCAGGCGCGCCAACATCCGCAAGCGGGTCACACCGCACACGCTGCGGCACTCGTTCGCGACCCACCTGCTGGAGGGGGGCGCCGACCTTGCCGCCGTGCAGGAAATGCTCGGCCACGCCGACATCGCGACCACGCAGGTGTACACGCACGTCGAGAGGGAGTACCTGCGACAGGTTCACCGCGAATTTCACCCACGGGCCTGAGATGCTGCTGGTCATAGACAACTACGACTCCTTCACCTTCAACCTGGTCCAGTACCTGGGCGAGCTGGGGGTCGAGCCGGTGGTCCGGCGCAATGATGCGCTGAGCGTGGACGAGATCGAGGCACTCGCGCCGGAACGGATCGTGATCTCGCCCGGCCCCTGCACCCCGGCCGAGGCGGGCGTCAGCGTGGACGTGGTCCGGAGGCTCGGCAGCAGCACCCCGATCCTGGGGGTCTGCCTGGGGCACCAGGCGATCGGTGCCGCTTACGGTGCGGAAGTTGTAAGGAACCGTCGAACCATGCACGGAAAGGTGTCGGCAATCCGGCATTCCGGTACGGGCATCTTCGAGGGACTTCCGTCACCACTGCGGGTGACGCGCTACCATTCCCTGGGTATCGCGCCGCACACTGTGCCGGCGGACCTGGAGGTCATTGCGGTCACGGATGAGGATGGATGGGAAGACGAGATCCAGGCGGTGAGGCACCGCAGGCATCCGGTGTGGGGCGTGCAGTTCCACCCGGAATCGATCGCGAGCGAGTCGGGGCACGCGCTGCTGCGAAACTTTCTGACGCTTTCCTGACCCGCATGCGCGCCCGCGCCACCGCGGTCGTGCTGCTCGGCGTGCTCGCGACCGCGGCGTCGCAGGCGGCCGCGCAGCAGGTCGAGCGCACGGGCCGCGGGCTCCACGGCTACGATCAGCAGCTCGACAGCGTCCTGGCCGGGAGCTACACGCTGGTGTCCGCCAACCGCCTGATCGAGAACGGCGAGACCGTGCGCGGCACCGTGCTCGTTGCCGGTGCAACGCTGCGCGTCAACGGCACGATCGACGGCGACGTATGGATTGTTGACGGCAACGTCTTTCTGCGGCCGACCGCCGTCGTAACCGGCACCGTGTATAACCTGGGCGGCGGGTACTTCCCGAGCGAGCAGGCGCGCGTGGCGGGCGTGCAGGACGAGCCGTTCGCGCCCTACGAGGTCGAGCGCCGCGAAGACGGCTCGCTCCGCATCGTCGGCACGCGTCAGCGCTCCATGCTCGTGCTGGACGGGTTCCGCGGCGTGCGACTCCCCACGTACGATCGCGTCGATGGCCTCACGCTCGGCATGGGCGCCGGGTTCCTCACGCCGCCGATCGGCTCCATCGAACCGATGCTGCGCGGCCGGGTCGAGTACCGCTTCGAGCGAGGCGAGTTCACCGGTGGCGGCGAAGCGAGCGCGACCAGGGGGCGCACTACTCTCGCCGTCGGTGCGGAGCGCACCACCGCCACCGAGGACCGGTGGATCCGCGGTGACCTGACGAACAGCATTTCCGTGCTCTGGGACGGCGACGATCACCGCAACTACTACCAGAGCGATCGCGGCTGGGTCGAGCTCAGGCGCGTGCTCGAGGAGCGGCCGCACCGCGATACGGACGCGTTCGTCCGGCTCCAGGTCGAGGACGCAACCTCACTCGAGGCCGGTGACCCGTGGATGATCCGCGAGCCCGACTCGATCCGTCCGAATCCCGCGGTGCCGGAGATCCGGATCACCAGCATCGTCGCGGGCGGCCTCATGTCCTGGGAGCAGCCACGACTCGATGCAGAGCTCGAGGCGGAAGCAGAGTTCGCCATCGACGCGTTTGACGGCGAGCGCAGCTTCAACCGCTTCGTGATCAATGGCGCCGCAGCCGTGCCCGCACTGGCAGATCACACGATCTCGCTGCAGGTCCACTGGCGCGCTCCGCTTCCCGGCACCGACTCGCTGCCGCGGCAGCGCTGGAGCATGGTCGGCGGATCCGGAACGCTGCCCACGTTCGACATCGGCGAGTTCCAGGGCGACCGCGTCGTGTTTGCCGAGATCCGCTACATGATCCCGCTGCCCGAATACCTGCGCATCCCCTACGTGGGCGTTCCCAGCTTCAACCTGCTGCACGCGTCGGGCACTGCATGGACCTACGAGCAGTCGCGTGCCGTCCGACACAACTTCGGGGCCGAGCTCCGCTGGCCCTTCTTCTACGCCCGCGCCCTCTTCGACCCCGAGGAGATCGACGACCCCAAGCTGAACGTGGGCGTTTCCTTCCCGCGCCGGTCGCTGCCGTGGACCCGCTGAGCGGCACCGCCTGAGCGGACCGGCAGCGGGGCAGCGCCATCCTTTCGAGGGTGCGGGCTGCCCAGCCTGCCGGGATGATGCAGCGCCTTTTGACACCGTCCGCCCCGCCGGTTACATTCGGAGTTGGTCTGTACGGCGCGGATCTTGCGTACGCGCCGCCCCTTTTTTTGTGGACACCGGGAGGTCCGGAACGACGTGAGCGGAGGACGTGTGCTCGGCGTCATTCCGGCCAGGCTGGGCTCGGAGCGGCTGCCGCGAAAGCCGCTGCACCTGCTGGCCGGGCGCCCGCTGATCGAGTGGGTGTGGCGCCGTGTCTCCGCGATGGACGTGCTGGACGCCTGCGTGGTCGCGACGGACTCGGAGGAAGTGGCTGCGGCGTGTCGAACGGTGGGCGCGGACGTCGTCCTGACGGCGGCGTCGCATCCCTCCGGTACCGACCGTGTGGCCGAAGTTGCGGCGCGGCCCGAATACACGGATGTTCGCGTCGTCGTGAATGTGCAGGGGGACGAGCCGTTCGTGGCAGCGTCCCACGTGGCGGCTGCGGTCGCGCTGGTCGATGCGGGCTGGCCGGTGGGGACGGTCGCAGCACCGTTGCGCGAGACGCGCGCGTACAGGGACTCGGCAGTCGTGAAGGTCGTGCGGCGCCCGGACGGCGCCGCACTTTATTTTTCCAGGTCCGCGGTTCCGCATGTCCGAGGGCGCGAGCCGACCGACGACGAGCTTGCCTCGGCGCGCTTTCTTCGCCACATCGGGTTGTACGCATACTCGCCTGATGCACTGCGCCGCTGGGTCGACCTGGAGCCGAGTGGGCTGGAGGAGCTGGAGCGACTGGAGCAGCTTCGTCCGCTGGAAGCGGGCATTGCGATCGGAGTTGCCGTCGTCGATGGAGCGGAGGGCGGCGTGGACACGCCGGAAGACGCGCGGGTTGCTGAAGAGCGCCTGCTCAGGATGGAACCGGAAACACCAACCGTGCGCTGACTGATGAGCGACAAGAATCCTACGAAGTACATCTTCATCACGGGCGGGGTCGTTTCCTCGCTGGGCAAGGGCATCGCCGCGGCGTCGATCGGACGACTGCTGGTGGAGCGCGGGCTGCGCGTGACGATCCAGAAGTTCGACCCGTACATCAACGTCGATCCGGGCACGCTGTCGCCGTTCCAGCACGGTGAGGTGTTCGTGACGGACGATGGCGCGGAGACGGACCTGGACCTGGGCCACTACGAGAGGTTCATCGACACGTCTCTCACGCAGTCGAACAACATCACGACGGGGCGGATCTACCAGGACGTGATCACCAAGGAGCGGCGCGGCGAGTATCTCGGCGCGACGGTGCAGGTGATCCCGCACATCACGGACGAGATCAAGGCGGCGATCCGGCGGATGGGTCCGAACCACGACGTCGTGATCACGGAGATCGGCGGCACGGTCGGCGACATCGAGTCGCTGCCGTTCCTGGAGGCGATCCGCCAGTTCCGCCAGGACGTGGGTCGCGAGCACACGCTCTTCGTGCACCTGACTCTGATTCCGTTCATTGCCGCTGCGGGCGAGCTGAAGACGAAGCCGACGCAGCACTCCGTGCGGGAGCTGATGGAGATCGGAATCCAGCCGGACGTGCTGGTCTGCCGCACGGACCGCGAGCTGGGCGAGGATCTGAAGCGGAAGATCGCGCTGTTCACGAACGTGGACATCGACGGCGTGGTCGAGGCGTGCGATGCGGAAACCATCTACGAGGTGCCGCTGCACTACCGGAAGCAGAAGCTGGACGAGTACATCTGCCGCAAGCTGGGCCTGGAGACGGAGGATCCTGACCTGGAGGAGTGGAAGCAGATCGTCGAGCGCATCAAGCGGCCGGCGAACGGCGCGGTGCGCATCGCGGTGGTCGGCAAGTACACGCAGCTGGTCGATTCGTACAAGTCCGTGCAGGAGGCACTCGTCCACGGCGGCATCGCGAACGACGTCGAGGTCGACATCCACTGGCTCTCGAGCGAGGACTTCGAGAGGGACGCCGGCGCGCGTGCGGCCGAGATCCTGACGGCGTATCACGGACTGCTGATCCCGGGTGGCTTCGGGGTGCGCGGCGTGGAGGGCATGCTCGAGGCGGTCCGCTGGGCGCGCACCAACGGGCTCCCGTTCTTCGGCATCTGCCTCGGCCTGCAGTGCGCCGTGATCGAGTACGCGCGCAATGTTGCCGGCCTGGCGGAGTCGCACTCCAGCGAGTTCAGCAAGGACGCATCGCAGCTGGTGGTCTGCCTGATGGACAACCAGCGGCAGGTCACGGACATGGGCGGCACGATGCGACTGGGCGCGTACCCGGCGCGGCTGCGCGAAGGCTCGCGCGCGCACCAGGCGTACGGCGCACTCGAGATCAGTGAGCGGCACCGTCACCGGTACGAGGTCAACAACGCGTACCGCGACGTGCTTGCGGAGCACGGCATGCGCTTCAGCGGCCTTTCGCCGGACGGTCACCTGGTCGAGATCCTCGAGGTGCCGGAGCACCCGTGGTTCATCGGCGTTCAGTTCCACCCCGAGCTGAAGTCGCGGCCGATGCGCGCGCATCCGCTGTTCGCCTCGTTCATTCATGCGGCGATGCAGCGGCGCGGTGCGGCCAACGGCAAGGTCGAGCAGGCCGCCAAGCAGCCGGAGGTGGTGCGCGCATGAGCGCGGACGTCCGCACGCTGTTCACGCCGGGCGGCGGCTTCTTCCTGATCGCCGGCCCGTGTGTGCTGGAGGACGACACGCTCAACCTGCGCGTGGCGGAGGCGCTCGTGCGTACGGGCGAGTCGCTTGGCCTGCCGATCATCTTCAAGGCTTCGTTCGACAAGGCGAACCGCAGCAAGGCGGGCGCAGCCCGCGGCCCCGGTCTCGAGGAAGGACTGCGCCGGCTCGAGCGCGTGCGTGAGGCCACGGGCCTGCCGCTGCTCACCGACGTGCACGAAGCCACGCAGGCGTATGCAGCGGGCGACGTATGTGACGTGCTGCAGATCCCGGCGTTCCTCAGTCGGCAGACGGACCTGGTCGTCGCGGCTGCCGAGACCGGTCGCGCGGTGAACATCAAGAAGGGGCAGTGGATGGCGCCCGAGGAGATGGCCGGCGCCGTGTCCAAGGCGCGCGAGGCGGGTGCTGGCGCAATCGCCGTAACCGAGCGCGGCACCTTCTTCGGCTACGGCGATCTCACCGTGGACATGCGCAGCTTCGCACGCATGCGGGCGGCGACGGGCGTGCCGGCGATCTTCGACGGCACCCACTCCGTGCAGCGTCCCGGCCGCGCGGACGGCGCAAGCGGCGGCGACCGCGAGTTCATCCCGTCGCTCGTACGGGCCGCGGTGGCGGCCGGCTGCGATGCGCTGTTCCTGGAGACCCATCCGGAGCCCGCGAGCGCGCCCTCCGACGGCAGCAACATGCTGCCACTCGACCAGCTCGAGACGCTGCTGCGCCAGGTGCTCGCGGTCCGCGAGGCGCTGGCCGACACAGCAGCCGTGGGAGCCGTGCATGGCTGAGACGACGCACACGTCCGGCATGCCGCGTGACCTGGCAGCGCGCGTGCGCCTCGTCATCTTCGACGTCGACGGCGTGCTCACCGATGCGGGCGTCTACCTCGGACACACCGGGTCCGGCGAGCCGATCGAGCTGAAGCGCTTCGACATCGTGGACGGTCTCGGCCTGCACCTCCTGCTCTATGCGGGTCTGCGTGTCGGCATCGTGAGCGGTCGCGTCTCCTCGGCCAACCGCCTGCGCGCCGAGGAGCTCGGCCTGCCGTACCACGAGGGGCCGGGCGGCCACAAGCTGCAGGCGGCGGAGGCGCTGATCGCGCACGAGAACGTCGGCTGGGACGAGGTCGCCGTGCTCTGCGACGACCTGCCCGATCTGCCGCTGCTCAAGCGCGCCGTTCTCCCCGCGGCGGTGGCGAACGCCGTACCCGAGGTGCACGCGCTCGCACGCTGGCGCACGACCAGGCTCGGCGGACGGGGCGCTGCGCGCGAGTTCTGCGACGCACTCCTGCACGCGCGTGGCGACTACGAACGTGCGCTCGCGCGCTACACCAGCGAGCGCGACGCGGAGGCGGCGACGCGATGACTGCGCGCGACCCGCACCCGACCCACGCGGCCGCCGTTGCCGACGCACCGCCGTCCGGGCCCGAGCTGCTGGAGGCCGCACGGCGGGTGGTGCGGCAGGAGGCCGCAGCCGTCGGTGCCCTCGAAGCGCGCATCGATGGCGCGTTCCACGATGCCGTGGAGCGCATCGCCGCGGCGAAGGGACGTGTCGTGGTGAGCGGGATCGGCAAGAGCGGCATCATCGCGCGCAAGATCGCCGCGACCATGACGTCCACAGGGACGCCCGCGATCTTCCTTCACCCGGTCGAGGGGCTGCACGGCGACCTGGGCATCGTCGGCCGCGACGATGTCGCGATCCTGCTTTCCAAGAGCGGTGAATCCGGCGAGCTGAACGCCCTGATCGAGGTGTTCGAGCGGCTGGGAGTCACGACGATTGCCCTGACCGGACGGCTGGACTCGTCGCTCGCGCGCAGTGCGGACATCGTGCTCGACTGCTCGGTGAGCGAGGAGGCGTGCCCGCACGACCTGGCGCCCACGACGTCCACCACCGTCACCCTGGTGATGGGCGACGCACTCGCCGTGGCCCTGCTGCTCCGGCGCGGGTTCAGCCGCGAGGATTTCGCCCAGCTGCATCCGGGCGGGCTGCTCGGCCGCAAGCTCACGGTCCGGGTGCGTGACGTGATGCTCGACGATGAGCTGCCGCTGCTCTCGCCCGAAGCCAGCATGCGCACCTGCGTCGTCGCCCTCGCCGAGAAGCGTGGCACGGTGGCCGTCGTGGACGGCGCACGCCGCCTGGTCGGTGTCGTCACCGCCGGCGACCTGACCCGGCTCATGGAGCGTGAGCAGGACGTCTTCGGTATCCGGGTCGAGGAAGTGATGAACCGCTCACCCAAGACCACGGAGCCGGATGCGCTGGCTGCCTCCGCCGTGTACGTGATGGAGACACACGGCGTCATGGCGCTCCCCGTGATCGATGCGGAACGACGGGTCGTCGGAATCGTGCACCTGCACGACCTTCTCAGGGCCAGCGTGGTATAATGAGAGGTATGAAGCACTTACGCCTTCTCGCCTGGCTCGCTTTCGCACCCGTCGCGCTGGCCTGCGAGGCCGATGCCGGGCCGGTCGGCGCGGGCTTTCAGCCGCTGCCCTCCGACGTCGTGCTGACCGACGTGACGCACAACATCACGTCGGAAGGCGTGCGTTACGCGAAGCTCGTCTCTGATTCGGTCTACCAGTACCAGGACAGCTCGACGGTCGCACTCTTCGGCGTGGACCTGACGCTGTACGACGCCAGCGGGAACGTGTCGGCCACGGTGACCTCGCTCTTCGGCGACCTGAACGAGCGAACCAACGAGATGGTCGCGCGCGGCAATGTCGTGGTGCTGCGCGCCAATGACACCGAGCGGATCGAGACGGACGAGCTGCACTACAATCCGCAGACGCATCGGATCTGGAGCGACGTCCACACGACGCGCACGGTGGATGGCTGCACGCAGGAGGGTGACGGCGTGCAGACCGACGACCAGTTCCGGTCCGTTACGCTGGAGAACGCGCGCGGCTGTCTGCCGGGGAACATCGTCTTCTGATGTGGGTGCGCTGCGTCCTTCCGGTCTGCGTGCTGCTCGCGCTCCCCGTCGCTGCGTACGCGCAGCAGGGCAGGGGCTGCGAGCTGGTGCGCTCACAGGGGACGACGCGCTCGTTCAACCTGAATACGCCCTTCCAGGTCGACCACATTCCGTATCCCGTCTTTTCCTGCGAAGGCGGACTCAGGATCTCGGCGGACAGCGCGGTGTTCATGCACAGCACCCGCCAGGTCTCGCTCTTCCGGAACGTTCTGTACGCTGACACGACCCGCTCGCTGGTGGCCGACCGCGCGCAGTACAACAGCGCTCAGCGTCACCTCGCCGCCGAGGGCAGCGTCGTACTCCTCGATCTGGCCACAGGCTCGCGCATCGATTCGCCGACCCTGGACTACTTCGAGGCCATGGAGGGGCGTCCGCAGTCGACTGTCGAGATCTACAGCGGCCGGCCGCGCACCAGCGTGGTGCGCGAGGTGGTGGACGAGGGTCTGCCGCGCAGCGACACGACTGTGGTCGATGCCGATGCCCTGACCATCGTGGGCGAGGATGCGTTCCACTACCGTGGCAACGTCGTGATCACCGGGACGGACCTGCACGCCACGAGCGGCTTCGCCGACTTCCTCCAGGGCGGTGCGCGTGTCGAGCTCAGGACGGGCGCGCGCGTCACGTCGGAGGACGTGGTGCTGAACGGCGACACCATCATTGCGCTGCAGGACACCATTGCGGGTGAGCTGCGGGAAGTGGATGCACGGGGCAGTGCGCGTCTCGACTCCGAGGAGATCGACGTCGCGGCGCCCGCGATCCGGACATACTTCGAAGAGGGCGCCGTGAACCGGCTCGTGGCGCTGGGTCGCGGCGGTGCGCCCGGCGCAGCAATCGAGCAGGCGTATGCGTTTTCCGAGCAGTTCAACCTGAACGCTGACTCGATCGATGCGCTGCTTCCCGGTCAGCGAATCGAGGAAGTCACCGCGGTGGGCAACGCCTACGGTGAGCGGCTCGCCGAGGACGACTCGACACGCATCCAGGTCGCACCCGTCACGCCGCAGGACTCCGCCGTTGCACGGCTGCTCGCCCACGACTGGGTGCGCGGCGACACGATCCGCGCGTTCTTCGCGGACGCCGCGCCCGCCGATTCAGCGGGGGCAGCGATCGGCCTGGTGGCTGCGGCTGACACGGGCGCGGCGTTGCCGGACTCGCTTGCGCGGGTCATCGCGGGCGAGCCGGTGGCGACACCGGCCGACACGACAGAGCGCGTGCTCGAGCGCATCATCGCCCTCGGCGCGCCCGCCCGCGCCGCGAACCGCATGGTGAACGAGGATCGTCCCGACGAGCCGGCGGGGATCAGCTACATCACCGCGCAGCGCATCACGGTCGAGATCCGCGACGGTGCGATCGACACCGTGGAGGCGGAGGGGGATGTGAAGGGCGTGTACCTGCAGCCTCCGGGAAACCAGGGCACCGTTGCGTCAGGAGGGCGACCGTGACGCTGGATCGCTTCCTCGAGACGCTCAGTCCTCATGACGCTTCGGTCGCGCTCGCCCTGCGGGAGCTGGTCCGCCGCGCGGACGGCACCGGCTGCCTGGAGCGCGGTGAGTGGATCGCGGCTGTACTGGCCGCCCATGCCAACCTGCCGGGTGCGCATCCGACCATCGCGGATTCCGCCGCGAGCGGCGACCTTCCCGATCCCGGCGAGCTGGACCGGTACCTCGAGGAGCACGTCCTTGGGCGTCTCACGGCGGACGGACTCGCACTGGCGCAGCCCGCGACGGATGCATGGGAGCGGGTGTGCCTGCAGGGCGTCGCCCTCGACGCCCTCGCCGCCCGCGACGCGTGGGTCGAGCGACTGGACGGTGCGGTAAGGAACTTGCTCGAAGGCGACGGGCGCCAGTCCGGGGGGGGGCGGCCGATTGAGCCGCGCCACGTGGAGGACGGCAGCCGCCTCTCGGCCAGCGGGCTGGTCAAGATCTACCGCAAGCGGCGCGTCGTCGCGGACGTGGACGTGGAGGTGCGGCAGGGCGAGATCGTCGGGCTGCTGGGGCCGAACGGGGCGGGGAAGACGACGACGTTCTACATGATCGTCGGACTGATCTCGCCGGACGGCGGGCAGGTGTTCCTGGACGACAGGGAGCTGACCAGGCTTCCGATGTACCGGCGCGCGCGCCTGGGGATCGGCTACCTTGCGCAGGAGCCCTCGATCTTCCGCCGGCTGACGGTGGAGGAGAACATCCTGGCGATTCTGGAGACGATGAAGCTGTCGCGCTCGCAGCGGAAGCAGCGGCTGGACGGGCTGCTCGACGAGCTGGGGCTGCGGCACCTCCGGAAATCAAAGGCGTACTCGCTCTCGGGCGGAGAGCGTCGCAGGCTGGAGATCACGCGCGCGCTGGTCACGCAGCCGAAGTTCATGCTGCTGGACGAGCCGTTTGCGGGTGTCGACCCGATCGCGGTGCACGACATCCAGCAGATCGTCGCGGACCTGCGGCATCGCGGGATCGGCGTGATCATCAGCGATCACAACGTCGAGCAGACGCTCGACATCGTGGATCGCGCCTACATCATGTATGACGGGCACGTCCGTGTCTCGGGCACGGTGCAGGAGCTGGTCTGGAACGACGAGGTGGCCGAGATCTATTTCGGCCCGACACTCACGGCGCGCATGCGCCAGCGATATCAACGTCCTGAAGTGGCAGCCGTATGAGCTCGATGAAGACTGGTCTCTACCAGGGGACACAGCTCAAGCAGGAGATGAAGATCAATCCACGCCTGTACCAGGCGATGGATCTCCTGTACATGCCGCTGCTCGACCTGCAGCAGCATATCAAGCAGGAAATGCTGAACAACCCCTTCCTCGACCTGGAGGAGCCGCAGGTCACGGAGGAGGAAACGCAGGTCAAGGACGAGCAGAAGGAGCGCGAGAAGGAAAAGGAGCAGGAGGAGATCGACTGGGAGGAGATTCTCCTGGACGGTTTCGAGGCCGGCGGCCGGCGCGCGGAGTACGAGGACAAGGAGTACTACGAGCCGGTGCCGGTCGACACGCGGGACCTCTACGACCACCTGCGCGACCAGCTCATGCTGATGCCGCTGCCGCAGCGCGACATCCTGCTGGGCGAGGAGTTCATCGGCAACATCGACGAGAACGGCTACCTGACCTGTCCCGTGGAGGACGTGGTCACGGGGTTGAACACGTGGGTGGCCGAGCACGGTGCCGCGTGGGAGCAGGACTCGGGCGAGCCGCTTCGGCCCTTCACGCTCGGTGAGGGCGAGAAGATGCTGAAGGTGATCCAGGACTTCGATCCGCCCGGCATCGGCGCCCGCGACCTGCGCGAGTGCCTGCTGCTGCAGATGCTGGACGAGGAGCTGGAGGACACGCTCGCCTACCGGATCGTGCACGACTATTTCGACCAGCTCATCAATCACCGCTGGTCGGAGATCTCCAAGGAGCTGTCGATCACGCCGCGCGACGTGCAGAGCGCCGCGGACGAGATTGCCAAGCTGGACCCGAAGCCGGGGCTGAAGTACGCGGCGCCGGGCGACAACTACATCACGCCGGACCTGATCGTCGACAAGATCGACGGCGAGTACCTGGTCTTCCTGAACGACACGAGCCTGCCGCGCCTGAAGCTGTCACGGGCGTACCGCGAGATCGCCAGGGACAAATCCAAGTTCAAGGGCGAGAACAAGGAGTTCATCTCCAACAAGCTGAACTCCGCGAACTGGATGATCCAGGCGATCGAGCAGCGCCGCCAGACGATGCTGAAAGTTATGAACTTCATCGTCGACCGGCAGCGCGAGTTCTTCGAAAAGGGTGTGCAGTACCTGAAGCCGCTGACGCTGCGTGAAGTCGCCGAGGTCATCAACATGCACGAGTCGACGGTCTCGCGCGTGACCAACGAGAAGTTCGTGCAGACGCCCCGCGGCGTGCTGCCGCTCAAGTTCTTCTTCTCGAGCGGCCTCTCGACGACATCGGGCGAGGACGTGAGCGCGCGCGGCATCAAGGCGAAGATCCAGAAGCTGGTCGACGAGGAGGAGCCGAAGAAGCCGCTGACCGACCAGGCGATCGTGAACATCCTGAAGCAGGAAGGCATTCAGATCGCGCGTCGCACGGTCGCCAAGTACCGCGACCAGCTCGGCATCCTGTCGGCTCGCATGCGCAAGCGGGTGTGATTCATCCTGCGCCGCACCGCACGTGGTGCGGCGCTCGTTCATCCCGGATCCATGGCCACGACGCTGGGTGAGCAGACGACGGTGAAGCAGCCGCAGCTGTCGGAGCGGATGCGGCACGACTTCGCCATTGTCGTTCCCGCATACAACGAGGTGGAGAACGTCCCCGAGCTCGTGAGCGAGCTGCGGCAGACGTTCGAGCGGCACGGCCTCTCGGGCGAGGTGCTGCTGGTCGACGACGGCTCGACGGACGGCACGGGCGACCTTGCGCGGAGGGAAGCCGAGCACTGGCCGGCGCTGCGCGTGCTCTCGCACCGTCGCAACTTCGGCAAGACAGAGGCGATGCTGACCGCCGCCGAGGCGACCACCAGGACGTGGCTGGTCCTGTTCGACGCCGACCTGCAGCACGGCACGGAGGAGATCCCGCGGTTCCTGGCGAAGGCAGAGGAGGGGTGGGACATCGTGTGCGGCCGCAAGGTCGGGCGCTACGAGAAGGCGGCCGTCTCGAGCATCTACAACCGGCTGAGCCGCGCGGTCTTCGACATCCCGGTCAGCGACACGAACTCGATGAAGGCGTTCCGCCGCGAGATTCTGGAGGAGGTGCGGCTGCGCCACGACTGGCACCGCTTCTTCGTGGTGCTCGCGTACGCGCGCGGCTACTCGGCCACCGAGATCGACATCGAGCTGCTGCCGCGCCGGCATGGTGTCGCGAAGTACTCGGGTCGAGGCCGCATCCTGGTCGGTGTCCTCGACCTGGTATCCGTGGCGTTCTTCCTGTTCTTCTCCCGCAAGCCGCTCATCCTGTTCGGTGCGAGCGGTCTCATCATGGCCGCGCTCGGCATCCTGGTCGGGCTCGTGACCATCGTGCTGCGCATCGGGCACTGGATGCCGCCCTTCGGCTTCCGGCCGCTGCTGTACCTCGTGATCCTGCTCGAGGTGCTCGGCTTCCTGCTGGTCGGCTTCGGCTTTGTCGCGGAGCTGGTCGCGCAGCAGCAGGCGGAGCTGGACGCGCTGCAACGGAAGCTGTCACGCGCACTGCGCGGTGAACACAGCGACGACGGCCGGGCGTGAGCAGAAAGCAGCGGAAGCCGCGTGTGCTCGTGGTCGCCGGGACGCGTCCCGAGGCGATCAAGCTTGCGCCCGTGATGGAGGCGCTCGTCGCACGCGACGAGGTGGAGACGCGTCTCGCGCTCACGGGCCAGCACACGGACCTCGTCGACCAGGTGCTGGAGGTCTTCGGTCTCGAGCCGAGCTGGGACCTCGGCATCATGCGCGAGGGGCAGTCGCTCTACGACGTCGCCGCAGGCTGTCTCACCGAGCTGCGCGCCGTGTATGCGGAGTACGAGCCGAACCTGGTGCTCGTCCAGGGCGACACGGCGAGCGTGTTCTTCGGCTCGCTCACCGGCTTCTTCGAGAAGACCCGGGTCGGTCATGTCGAAGCGGGACTGCGCAGCCATGACAAGTGGCGGCCGTACCCCGAGGAGGTGCTGCGTCGGCTGACCAGTGTCGTCGCCGACATGCACTTCGCGCCGACGCCACTCGCCCGCGAGAACCTGCTCGCGGAGGGCGTTCCCGACGACATCGTGTACGTCACCGGCAACACCGTTGTCGACGCACTCGGCCGCATTGCCGCGCGCGAGCGGCCGGTGCGCGATCCTGTGCTGCGCAACGTGCTCGCGGACCGCCGGCGGCTGGTGCTGCTGACCGCGCACCGGCGCGAGTCCTTCGGAGCACCACTGCGCGAGGCGTTCGACGCCGTGCGCGACGTGGCGGACGCGCACGAGGACATCGTCGTCGTGTACCCGGTGCACCCGAACCCGCAGGTGAAAGCGACCGCCGAGGCGACGCTCGCAGGTCACCCGCGTGTCCGGCTCGTACCGCCGCTCGACTACTTCGACCTGATCCAGGCACTGCGCGCGTCCACGCTCGTGATCACCGATTCGGGCGGAATCCAGGAGGAAGCGCCCAGCTTCGAGACGCCCGTGCTGGTGCTGCGTGAGGTCACGGAGCGGCCCGAGGGCGTGAACGCGGGCGTGGCGGAGCTGGTCGGCACCGACGGTGACGCCATCCGCACCCGTGCCGCCGCGCTCCTCGCCGACCCGGGCGTCGCCGAGCGGCTGCGGACGGTGGGGAACCCGTACGGCGACGGACGGGCTGGCCAGCGCATCGCCGACATCGTCGTGCACCGGCTGACCGGCGCGGAGCGACGCACCAGCGACTGGAACCCGGCCGCATGAAGGTCCTGCAGCAGTGCATCTACTTTCCACCCGAGGTCGGAGGGCTGGAAAGTCACGCCTGGTATCTCTGTCGCGAGCTGGTGCGCATGGGCGACGATGTCACCATGGTGACGTCGCTGTCGCAGCCGGGGCTGAAGAGGGACGAGGTGAGGGAGGGCGTGCGCGTGGTGCGGCGCTGGATGCCCGGGCGCACGCCGGCCGGGTGGATCGCCCACACGAGCGCGACGTTTCCCGCCTACCTGCGCCTGGCACGCCACGCGGACGTCCTGCACGCGCAGACCTTCGCGTCCGCGCCGCCGGGCATGCTCGCGAAGCGGCTCTATGGTCACCCCCTCGTGCTCACGCTCCATACGTCGCATTTTCTCCGGCTGGCGGGACAGCCGCGCTGGCAGCCCGTGCTCCGCGGGATCATCCGCGCCGCGGACTGGCTGCTCGCCGCGAGTACGGAGATCCGCGACGTCGCACTCGGGCTGTACGAGCATCCGCGCGCGGAGGCGCTCACGAACGGCGTCGACACCACGATGTTCGCGCCCGGTCCTGCAGCGCCTGTGCCGGCCGGGCGACGACGCCTGATCGTGCCGCGCCGGCTGTTCGAGAAGAATGGCGTCGAATACTTCATCCGTGCGCTGCCGCTCGTGCGCGAGCGGCTGGACGTGGAGGCGGTGCTCGTGGGCGACGGGCCGGAACGAGCGAAGCTGGAGGCGCTCACGCAGTCGCTCGGCGTCAGGGAAGTCGTCACGTTCCTCGGTGCGCGCCCGAACACGGAGCTGCCCGGGCTGCTCGCGTCAGCGGAGGTGGCGGTGTTCCCGTCGCTCATGGAGGCGACCAGCGTGGCGGCGCTCGAGGCGATGAGCTGCGGTGTGCCGGTCGCCGCGTCACGCGTGGGCGGGCTTCCGGAGATCGTGGACGAGAGCGTCGGGACGCTGTTCGAGCCGGCCAACCCGCAGGACCTGGCGGCGCGGCTCGTCGCATTGCTGCAGAGCGGGGAGCTGGAGGAGCGTGGCCGGCGCGCGCGTGAGCGCGTGGTCGCGAACTGGAGCGTGCGGCGGCTGGCGGAGCGACATCGCGAGATCTATCAGACCCTGCTGGACGAGAGACGGACGTGAACGCAACGAAGGCCCGTACGGCGAAAAGAGCGACGGCGCCCGCATCCGCAGTGGAGCGCGTGCCGGCATGGGCGCCGCCCGTGCTCTACGCGCTCGCTACGCTGCTGCTGTTCCGCGAGGCCGTCTTCACGGGTGCCGGGATCCTCGGCATCGACACGATGGCGTTGAGCTACTTCGCACGCGACTTCTACACGGACGTCGTGAGGAGCGGCACGTTCCCGCTGTGGAATCCGCTGATCCTGGGCGGGCTGCCCTTCGTCGAGGGGATGCACGGCGACATCTTCTACCCGTTCTCGCTCGCGTTCTTCTTTCTCGACCCGCTGCACTTCTGGACCGTGAAGATGGCCGGCCACGTATTCCTGGCCGGTGTGTTCACGTACCTGTGGCTGCGCCGCGGGCTGGACGTGCGGCGCGGGCCCGCCATGTTCGGCGGCCTGGTCTTCATGATGGGCGCGGACCTGGTCAGCCTCGTCTACCCGGGCGGCGACGGGAAGCTGTTCGTATCTGCGCTCGCACCCCTCGTCTTCCTGCTGGCCGAGCGGTGCATGCGACACCGCCGCGTGAGTGACTTCGCGTTCTTCGCGCTCGGCATCGCGCTCGTGATGTTCACGTCGCACATGCAGCTCGCCTACTTCACCGTCTGGGGCGTGTCGTTGTACATGGTGTTCCGGGCGGTGCAGATCGGCCGGGTGGAGGGTGCAGGGAAGGGCGCCGCGCTGTTCGGCGCCTTCGCGCTGGTCGGCGTGCTGGGCGTCGCCGCCGCGGCCGTGCAGTTCCTGCCGCCGCTCCAGTACCTGCAGGAGTGGTCGCAGCGCGCGGACCGGACAGCGTCCGAGACCGGCGACGCGTATGAGTACGCGACCTCCTTCTCGCTGCACCCCGAGGAGATCATGTCCCTCGTGGTGCCGGAGTTCGTCGGCGACAACGCGCAGACGGAGACGCGCAGCGGCAACACGTACTGGGGCCGCAACCCGATGAAGCTGAACCACGAGTACGCCGGCTTCATCCCGCTGCTGCTCGCGCCCATCCTGTTCCTGCGCAGGCGTGACGCGCGCGCATGGTTCTTCGCCGGCCTGGCACTGCTTTCCCTGGTGTATGCGCTCGGCGCCAATACGCCGTTGTTCCGGCTGTTCTACCTGCTGCCGGGCGTGTCGCTCTTCCGCGCACCGTCGCTGATCATCTTCCTGTACGGCCTGAGCGTCGCAACACTCGGCGCGCTCGCGTTGCAGCGCATGCTCGACTGGGCACACGGTTCGGTCGACGAACAGCGGGCGGTGACGAAGTACCTGCTGATCGCGACGGCCGCCTTCGGGTTGCTTGCACTGGTCGAGTTCGCCGGCGGGGTCACGTCGCTCTGGCGTGCACTACTCTACAGCGACCTCGCACCGCCACGGCTGCAGGCGCTCGCTGCCAACGCCGACAACATCCAGCTCGGCTTCTGGCTGACGTTCCTGTTCGCCGCCATCGTAACCGGGCTCTGGTACGGCCTGTCCCGCAAGCTGTACGGCCCCGTGCTCGCGCTCTGGCTGCTGGTCGGTGTCGCCGCACTCGACGAGTACCGTGTCGGCCGGCCCTTCATCCGCGCCACGGTGCTGCTGAACCGCTTCGCGATGGATCCCGTCATGCTGCAACCGGACGAGTCGATCCGCTTCCTGCAGCAGCGCCAGGCCGCCGGTGAGGTCTTCCGCGTGCACGACCTCGGCTACGCCCTCGGCCAGGCGACATACGGCAGCAACATCCTCGCGATCCACGGCATCGAACAGGTCGGCGGGCATCACGGCAACGAGATGCGCTACTACGACCGGTTGATCGGCAGGCAGGACCAGGTGCCCAACGCCGTCCGCATCCTGCAGACGCCAGAGGGAGCCCAGGTCGAGGACTTCAGCCTGCTGCAACGCACCAATGCGGAGTACGTGGTCACGCCCGGACGCATCCAGCACCCGATGCTCGAGGAGGTGTTCGTCGGTTCGCGCAGCGCCGTGTACCGGTTGCAGGGTGTGCTGCCGCGCGCGTTCCTGGTGGGCAATGCCGAGGTCGTCTCCGATGATGTCGCGCTGGAGCGAATGCTCGACCCGGCGTTCGACGTCACCGGCACCGCGCTGCTTGCCACGCCGCTCGCGTCGGCGCAGTCGGGCGCCGGGGCGGTGCAGGGCAGCGTGGAGATCGCCGGGCGCGGACTGGACGAGATGACCCTGCGCGTGCAGACCGACGCGCCCGCCGTGCTGGTCGTGCTCGACAACTACTTTCCGGCATGGCATGCATGGGTCGACGGGGAGGAGGTTCAGGTGGTGCGAGCGAACCTGGCGTTCCGCGCACTGCCGGTCCCTGCAGGCGAGCACACCGTCACCATGCGCTACGTGCCGGAGTCGCTGCACGCCGGTGTAATGACCTCGGTCGGGTTGATCCTGCTGCTCACCGTCGTCGGTGTGGGTGGACTGGTGCTGGCCCGACGCCGCGACGGACGCGCTGCCCACAGCGTCGCTGATGCCGCGACTGCCGCGGACTGAGCGCAGATGAGCGGACGAACCGCGTACGACGTCGCCGGCCACTACGACGCCGGCTACTACCAGGACCTCGCGGCACGCTACCGCACACGCAACCGGTTCGCACGACAGCGTATCGCCAACGTGCTGTCGCTGCTGCCGCCACTGGACGGCCGCGTGCTGGTCGACATCGGGTGCGGCATGGGCACCTTCACGGTGGAAGCGGCACGGCGCGGGGCGCGCGCGCTCGGCGTGGACTTCGCACCGGAAGCACTGCCGGCGGCCGCGGCCGTCGCGCGCGCGGAGGGTGCGGAGCAGGCGTGGTTCACGCGCGCCGACGCCGTGCGCATGCCGCTCCGCGACCAGAGCGCCGACGTGGTCGTTGCGGCCGACATCACCGAGCATCTCGATGATGCGACGCTGCGCGGCGTGCTCGGCGACGTGCGGCGCGTGCTGCGCAGTGGCGGCTCGCTCGTCGTATACACGCCGGAGAACAGTCACATCTTCGAACGACTGCGTGACGCCGGCGTGATGAAGCAGGATCCGTCGCACATCGGTGTGCGCAGCGCACAGCAGCTTGCGGACGAAGTGCGCGCGGCCGGGCTCGCCGTGGTCGACGTGCGCTGGCTCCCGTCGCACCTGCCGGTCCTCAACCTGCTCGAGCGCGGGCTCGCGCGCTGGGTGCCGCTGCTCCGTCGCCGGATCGGAATCGTGGCGCGCAAATCATGAGCGACGGGACGCGGGAAGTCGGCGCGGGGCGCGCACATCGGCCGCGTCTCCTGATGCGCTTTCTGCAGCTCGCCGTGCTCGTGCTGATCGCCTGGCTGGTTTGGCGCAGCCTGGCGCCGGAGCTCGCGCGGGTCACCCTGGAGGACTTCCTGCAGTGGCGCCCTGCGCTCACGCCGCTGCTGCTGTCGTTCCTGCTGCTGCTCGGGATGTACTCCGCACACGCGCTGCTCTGGAGACGCATCACCACCGACCTGCACGCACCGCGGGCTTCGCTGCGCACGATCTTTCGCGTCTACTTTCTCGCCAGCCTCGGGCGCTACGTGCCGGGGAAGGTCTGGCAGCTCGCCGGGCTGGCCGTGCTCGCGCAGCGTGCGGGGTTGCCCGCCGGTACGTCCATGGCGGCCGCCGTATTCGCACAGTTCGCCTTTCTGACTACCGGCCTGCTCCTGCTCGCCGTGCTGCTGCCCGGATACGCCGAGTTCTGGCCGGCCGTGATCGCCGCGGGCCTGATCGCCGCCGGCGCTCTCGGTGGGTACCTGGTGGTGGCCACCCCGCTCGGGCACCGCGCGCGTGAAGCCGTGCTGCGGCGCGCGGGGCCCGGACGCGCCAGGCTGGAGACAGCGTTCTCGATCGCCGATCGCGTGCGCGTGTCGGACGCGGTGCGCTGGGAGCTCCTGTACGCGCTGACGTGGCTCGTGCTGGGCGGCGCGTTTGGGCTGTTCGTCGGTGCGTTCGTACCGGCAGCATCATCCCCGGCCGATGCCCGCTTTCATGCGGGCGTCGTGGCGGCGAGCTACCTCGCCGGGTACGTCGTGATGATCATGCCCGCGGGCGCAGGGGTACGTGAGCTGACCATGTCCGCGCTGCTGGCACAGCACCCGGCGATTCCCGCGAGCGCGGCGGTGCTCATTTCCGTCGCGTCCCGGGTATGGTTCACCGCGGCAGAGCTGCTGCCGCTCGCACTGGTGCCGGTGCTGCCGGACGGAGACCAGCACCGGCAGATCGAATCCGACGCCGTGAGGACCCGTTGATGGAGACACAGCGCCAGCGTGGGCTGGTGATCATTCCTACATACAACGAGCGCGAGAACCTGCCGCGGATCGTCCCGCTGGTGCTCGAACAGGACGAACGCCTCGAGGTGCTCGTCATCGACGACGCCTCGCCTGACGGTACCGGCGCGATCGCGGACCAGCTCGCGGCGAGCTGCCCGCGCGTGCACGTCATGCACCGGGCAGGGAAGCTCGGACTGGGAACGGCCTACATCGCGGGGTTCCGCTGGGGGCTGGAGCGCGGCTACGACTGGCTGTTCGAGATGGACGCAGACTTCTCGCACGATCCGTCCCACCTGCCGCAGTTCCTCGCGCAGCTCGGGACCCACGACGTCGTCCTCGGTTCGCGCTACCTCGGCGGCCGCGTCACCGTGGTCAACTGGCCGATCGCGCGGCTGCTGCTTTCGTACTTCGCAAACGTATACGCGCGCAAGGTGACCGGACTGCCGGTGGCGGACGCGACCGGCGGCTTCAAGGCGTTCCGCAGGGACGTGCTCGAGGCAATCGACCTGGATCGCATCCAGTCCAACGGCTACTCGTTCCAGATCGAGGTCAGCATGCGCGCCTGGAGGAAGGGCTTCCGCATCTGCGAGATCCCGATCGTCTTCGTCGATCGCAGCCAGGGCGAGTCGAAGATGTCCAAGAAGATCATCCGCGAGGCCGTCTGGCGGGTGTGGCAGCTCCGCTGGCTGTCCCTTACGGGCCGGATGTAGATGGCGATCCGCGATCTCCTGTGGGCGTGTCCCGCGTGCGGCCAGCCGGAGAGCCTGGCGCGCGACGGGCGTGCCGAGAAATGCCGCGCATGCGGCGCGCGGCTCCGCAGGGGACGGCGTGCGACGATCGTGCTCGAGGTGGCTGGCAGGGCGCCGCAGGTCCGCGAGGCCCGGGAATGGGTCGATGCGCTCGGAGACCCCGATGACGGACAGCGTGAGGTCAGCGCCCGTGTCGTCCTGCGCGACGTCGCGCGCTCCTGGCCGCTGCGGGAAGGCGGGGAACTGCTCGGGTTCGTGGAGCGGTTCGGCCCCGACATGACGGGAACGCTGGTCATGAGCACGGATGCGATCCGCTTTCAGCCGGACGCCGGCCCCCTCCGTGCGTGGCCGATCCTCGACGTCACGGCCGTGCAGCCCGCCTCCAGCAAGCTCCAGCTCAAGGTGAAAGGGCACGACGTCGTCACGCTCCGCTTCATCGACAGCTCCGTCCGCCTGTGGGAGGCGCGCATCCAGCGCCGGCTGCGGGAAGCGTGGCGGGCAGCGGGTCGAGGGGAGATCATGGAATTTCAGCCGCGCGTGAGCGCCCGATGAGGCGCGGCTACGCGTTCTACCACCTCGCGGCGTTCCTCGCGCGCAACCTTTTCCGGCTGGCCGGTCGCCTCGAGGTCCACGGGCTCGGCAACATCCCGCAGACCGGACCCTTTCTGCTTCTCGCCAACCACGAGAGCATCCTCGATCCGATCCTGATCCAGGCGGTCTGCCCACGGCCGGTGCACACCATGGCCAAGAGTACCCAGTTCGCCACTCCATTGATGAGCTGGGTCATGCGACACGTGAAATCGTTCCCGGTTCGGCGCTACCAGGTCGACCCCCAGTCCGTCCGCATGGTCCTGCGGCGACTCGAGCAGGGCGAAGCGGTCGGAATCTATCCGGAGGGCGAGCGCAGCTGGGACGGTCGGCTCCAGGAACCGCGCCGGGGAACCATCCGGCTGGTCCTCCGGGCCGACGTCCCGATCATCCCGTGCACCATCGCCGGCAGCTACGACGTCTGGCCTCGCTGGGACCGGGGGATCCGCCGCGGCAACGTCCGTATCGATTTCGGGGAGGCCTTCCGCCTGCCGCCCGCCCGGGACAGAGCAGCGCGGGAAGCGGCTCTGCCCATGGCCACCAGCCGGATCATGGGCACCCTCCAGCGACAGCTCGAGGCTGCAGGCGGAGGGACGTCGAAGTCCGACGTCCACATTCCATCCACACCCGTTTCCACGCTCGAATCAACATGAGATGCAAAGTGCTAACGCATTGTGGTGGTCTCAGTTAGCCACTCATAGCTCGGGTTTTCCACCAGCACGCTCTCCCCAGTATCAACGCTTTCCACAAGCCCTCGTTCGTCGACGGCTCCACGCACGGGTGCGGCTCTTGCTCGCCGCGCGGCGCAGGGCAGGTCCACGACCGCGGAGACGGATGTGGCAGAGAGCGGGACGGTCCTGGAGCATCGCAGGCGAGCTGGCATCGTCGTGCTCGCCGCGGTCGCGTATGTGACGGCTCACCGGCATCGACGGCGTCGCGCACCTCGGGTGGGTTGCCGCCGGCGTTCCGCATCGCACCCCTCGGCCAGCTGGCGGTGTCGTTGCCTCGGCCGCGTGCCGGCCGCGCTGGATCGACCTGTGGCTGCCTGCGTTGTCTGTCGGCTCCGTGCCGACGCCGGCGGAGCAGGGACAGCGTCGCGTCGTACGAGAGCCTTGAGTTTTCCACGGTTTCCCACAACGCAAGTTTACATAATGCATATTATGCGAAGTTCTGGGCGGGCGGGATGACACCCTCGCTGCGCGTGCCTCGGCCACAGCTCGCCACCCTCGTCGACGCCGCTCCCGAGGGCGATGACTGGCTGCACGAGATCAAGTACGACGGCTACCGACTCCTCGCGGTGCTCGAAGGTGGAGACGTCCGCCTGATCACCCGGAACGGCAAGGACTGGACGACGCCGTATCGCGCTGTCGCGGACGAGCTGGCGGAGCTTCCCGCGGACACGGCCATCGTCGACGGCGAGGTCGTGGTGGTGCTGCCGGACGGCCGGACCAGCTTCCAGGCGCTGCAGAACGTGCAGTCCGGCGGATCCGGCGTCCTGCGCTTCATGGCCTTCGACCTCCTCCATCTGGACGGTGTGGACGTCTCGCAGGAGCCGCTGGACGACCGCAAGGCGCTGCTGGATACGGTGCTGGGAGGTCTGCCCGGCGATGTCGTGCACTACAGCGATCACGTCGAGGGCCAGGGTCCGGCCTTCCATCGCCAGGCCTGTCGGCTGCACCTCGAGGGGATCATTTCCAAGCGCCGGAGCGCGCCGTATTCGCCCGGGAGAGGACGTGAATGGGTGAAGGTCAAGTGCTTGCGGGAACAGGAGTTCGTCGTTGTCGGCTATACGGCTCCGCAGGGCTCCCGGACGGGGTTCGGGGCGCTCTGGCTTGCGGCGCACGACGAGGATGGAAGGCTCGTCCAGGTCGGCAAGGTGGGCACGGGGTTCGACGAGGCGGCTCTGCGCGCGCTGCATCGCACGCTCCGAGCGATCCAGGTGTCTGCCCCACCGGTTGTGAATCCGCCCCGAGGTGCCTCGGCGCGCGGCGTGCAATGGGTGAGACCGGAGCTTGTCGCGCAGGTAGCCTACACGGAGATGACGGCGGATCGCAGCCTGCGGCACCCCACGTTCCGCGGCCTGCGCGATGACAAGGCGGCCGGGGACGTCGGCTTCGAGTTCCCCGCCCCGCTTCGCCCGCCTTCGTCCTCTGGAGGTGACATGGCTTCGGGAAAGGCGCGTGCGCGCCGGAGTGCTTCGGCAGGAACGTCGTCTGGCCGTTCGCAGTCCAAGCGGTCGCCGCGAGACCGCGTGGAGATCGCCGGCATTTCGCTGAGCAACCCTGACAAGGTGCTGTACGCGGACTCCGGGGTCACCAAGCTGGACCTGGCGAACTACTACGAGTCAGTTGCCGAGTGGATCCTTCCGCACATCGAAGATCGTCCGCTGACGCTGGTCCGGTGCCCTTCGGGTCGCGGCGACTGTTTTTACCAGAAGCACATCGGGGACAGTGCCCACCCGGCGATCCTGCGTGTCGCGATTCCGGGCGACCCGGAGCCGTACGGCGCCGTTCGCAACGTGACGGGTCTGATCGCCCTGGCTCAGCTCGGCGTTCTGGAGCTGCATACCTGGGGAGCCAGGCGAGATCGCGTGGAACAGCCGGATCGGATCGTCCTGGACCTGGACCCGGACCCTGCCGTCCCGTGGGATCGAGTGGTGGAAGCCGCACGGCAGGTACGCGAGGCGTTTTCGCTTCTCGATTTCGAGAGCTTCGTCAAGACGACGGGCGGCAAGGGGCTGCACGTGGTGGTCCCGTTCCGGCGCGGGCCGGGCTGGGACGAGGTGAAGGCGTTTTCGCGCGCGGTCGCGGAAGCCGTATCCGGCGCCAGTCCTGGCGAGTATACGCTCAATATCTCCAAGGCGAAGCGGCGGGACCGGATCCTGATCGACTACCTGCGCAACGGTCGTGGCGCGACTGCGATCGAGGCGTACTCGACGCGGGCGCGTTCCGGTGCGCCCGTGGCCGTCCCCCTGTCGTGGGACGAACTGGGGCCGGACGTCCGCGAGGATCACTTCACCATCCGCAACGTGGCGAAGCGTCTCGGGTCATTGAAGCAGGATCCGTGGAAAGACTACGCCGCCGTGAAGCAGTCGATCACGGCGGCGGTGCGCAGGAAGGTCAAGTCGTTGTAGCGGCCGTCAGGTCGACGTCGTATCCCCTGCGGCGGCGGTGTCGGCAGCGGCCGGTACTGCGGCGCCGGTGGCGGTGCCTGTTGTATCTGCTGCGAGCGGTGCCGGCGGTGCCGCGTTGGACGGAGCCCCCCCGGTCTGCAGCTCCGCGATGCGCATCTCGTAGAAGCCGCGCTCGGCGGCGTTCTCGTCGATGAGGTCGAGGATCCGCTCGAAGGAGGCGATGGCCGAGGCCGCGTCGCCGGTGGCGGCCTGGACGCGTGCGGCCTCCTCGTAACCGGCGATCTGCTGGAACAGGAACCGACTGTCGCGACCGATGCGTGTGTAGGTCTGGATCGCCTGCTCGGCCTGGCCGGCGGCTTCGTAGGCCGCACCGATCAGCATGGCCGCGTTGAAGCCGAGCGGTGCGTCGACATCGCGACTCAGCGGCGCGAGCACCTCTGACGCCTGCTGCGGCTGGTTCGCCTGCAGGTAGAGCTCGCCGAGCAGCAGGCGCGCCTCGTCTGCCGACTCGGTCCCGCCGTACCGCGACACGAGTGCTTCCCCGTCACGCAGTGCGAGCGGAACGTTGCCGGACGCGACGGTCGTACGCAGGTCGTTCAGCGCGTTGGCCGCGCCGGTTTCCCTGGCGCTGCTGTAGTTGCGGTAGACCAGAAAGCCGACGAGGAGTGCGACGACGACAGCACCCGCGATGACGAGGGTGCGCGCGTTCTCGCGCGCCCATGCGCCACCCTCGAGGACGCCGTGAACGAACTTGTCGTCGTCGGCCGCCGGTGCGTTGTGCGGCCTGCGTCGGGCTGAATGCCTGCTCATGCGTATCGGGATCGAAGGTGCGACTTCGCCGCGAACGGCACCGCCCGCGGCCGACGGCGCGCGGGCGGATCCTACAGGGCCGCGACAATAGCGGAGAAACGTAGGGGCACCGCGGAATCGCGTCAACCCGATACCGCGGCAGATCCAGCGCGGTGTGAATGGCGCGCACACCAGGAAAACGCGCGCAGGCACGTGCCAGCGGCTGGCGTATGGCTTGCATTGGCCGGCAGCCAATGCAGATCGAGCCGGCTGCTGTTCCGATGCTGACCTTCTTCAGGTCCTGGCGGCGCGCGCGGAGTGCGTGCGGCGCCCTCGTGCTTCTGGGGATCACCGGTGTGACCGGCGGATGCGCCGCCCGCGGTGGGCCAGCTGAGCTGTACCCGGAGCTGGTCGAGTACGAGAACCGGCGGATCAGCGACGTCGACTTCCTCAACAGCGAGCCCTTCCGCGAGGACTCGCTGCTTTCGATCACGGTCACCCGTGAGTCGCGCTGCAGCCTGCTTGGCCTTCCGATCTGCGTTCCGTTCACGAGCATCGGTCGCGAGACGCACCGGCTGAGCGTCGGCACGGTCGCGTCGGACGTGCGGCGGCTCGAGCTCTTCTACCGCGGGCAGGGGTTCTTCGGTACGGCGGTCGCGCCGGACGTGGAAGACGATGGAGAGGACGTGCGCGTCATCTTCACGATCGATCGCGGCGATGCCGTGCTGCTCGACACGATCGGCGTCGCCGGGACGGAGCCTGCATTCACGCCGGACTCGATCCTGCCCTTTCTTCCGCTCGCACCCGGAGACACGTTCCGGCTGCCCGAGTTCGCCGCCGCTGCGGACTCGGTGCTTTTTGCGATGCAGTCGCACGGCCATGCGTGGGCGCAGGTGCTGCGGAACTACGGCGTGGACACGGTTTCAAACCGGGCGAGTGCGTTCATCGAAGCGGTACCGGGACCGCGCGCGGTCGTGGACTCGATCATCGTGCGGGGCGCGGAGAACCTGGGCTCGGCGGCCGCGCGCCGGCAGCTCACGCTGCGCGAAGGCGAGGTGCTGCGCCGCAGGACGCTGGTGGAGTCGCAGCGCAACCTGTACAGCCTGGAGCTGGTGCAGTTCGCGAGCGTCTCGATTGCGCCCGACTCCCTGCAGCTCACACCCGCGGACAGCACGACAGCCACCATCATCGTCGGCGTGGCCGAGGCCCCGGTTCACCAGGTCGATGCGTCGGTCGGGTACGGGACGGTGGAGTGCGGTCGCGCGGAAGTGCGCTGGGTCAACCGCAGCTTCCTCGGTGGAGCCCGGCGCCTGGCGCTGAGCGGCTCCGTCAGCAAGCTGGGCGTTGGCGTGGACCGGGTGAGCGAATCGGTGTGCGGTGCCTTCGAGCGGGGCGACACGTCGATCGCCCGGGGTCTCGATTACCGTTTCACCGCGACGCTCACGCAGCCCTACTTCCTGAGTCCCAATAACCGCATCACGACGACGCTGTACGCGGACCGGATCTCCGAGCCGATGGTGTACCAGCGCGAGGCGGAGGGTGGCCAGTTCGTCTTCACACGGCGGCTCGGCGACCGCACGTTCTTCAGTCCCGATCTCGAGATCGTGCGTACGCGCACCCTCGCGTCGCCAGCGCTCTACTGCGTCGCGTTCCAGGTATGCCTGCCTGCGACGATCGATTCGCTCGCGCAGTCACAGTGGCGGAACTCGCTCGGCACGACCTTCACGCACGACCGCACGGACAACGCGCTCAATCCGACACGCGGGTTCCGGCTGAACGCGACGACGACGTGGGCGTCACAGGCACTCGGGTCGGACCTCGAATACCTCCGGTTCACCGCCGACGGCACGGTGGTGCGCACGCTGCGGCCGGGCTGGGTCGGCGCCGTGATCCTGAGACTCGGCAGCTTCTTCTCCACGGCGTCGCTCGACCCGACGCGCAGCTTCCTGCCGCCGGAGGAGCGCTTCTATGCGGGCGGCCAGAACACGGTGCGCGGCTATTCCCGCAACGCGCTGGGCCCGGGGGTGTACGTCACGTCGGAGACGGATTCGCTCGGCAATCCGCTTGTCGGTGCGGCGGAGTTCGTGCCCGTCGGCGGTACCGCGCTGACAGTCGCGTCCGCTGAGGTGCGCTTCCCTTCACCCTTCCTGCCCCAGTTTCTGCGACTCGCCGCGTTCGTCGATGCGGGCAACGTCGGCTACGGCAACTTCTGGGACCTCGCGCGGCAGGGATGGCGCGTCACGCCCGGCGTCGGACTGCGCCTGAGCACGCCCGTCGGCCCGGTGCGCCTCGATCTCGGCTTCAATCCGCACGGGCCGCAGACGGAGCCGCTCTATTACGCGGACGCGGAAACGGGCACGCTGGTCCAGATCCGGAGTGCGTTCACGCCCGACCCGCCTTCTTTCCTCGATCGGCTGCGGCTGCACATTGCCGTGGGCCAGCCGTTCTGACGATGAGCAACGGCGAGGTACGCCGCTCCGACGTAGTCGCCGCGCTGCTCGCCGGCCTTGCGATCGGCTTCGTACTGATCGGGCTCTGGCTGACCGCGCGGCCGGGGCCGGACACCGCGACGCTCGCCGATCCGGATTCGACTGCCCGGAGCGAGCGCAGGATCGAGGCGACCACGGATACGGTCGCAGCCGACGAGGCGCGCGGCGGATACGGCATGATCGCGCGTACCGATCGGCGGGTCGCCGAGCGCCTCGCCGCCGATCCCGTCCGCACGGCCCCGCTCCAGGGGGCGCTCCGGATCCGCGCGCGTGACGTCCGCTGGCTGGAGTCGGGCGGTCGCCAGTGGGCGACAGCGCCCGCACTCTCGGGGGTGCTCGACGCGAACGCCTTCCGCGGCGGGGATGTCGTCCTGCGCAACGTCGTGCTCGAGCGTGCCGACATCCTGTTGACGCAGACCGCCGAAGGCGCGCCATGGAACTACGAGCGCGTCCTCGAGGAGATGCTGGGTTCCGACGGCAGGCAGAGCGGCCCGTCGCGGCGCTTCGAGATCCACGGGCTGCGCGTGGTCGACGCGCGCATAGACGTCCGCCTGCCCGATCGTCGCATGCTCTTCCAGGACCTCAGCGCCACGGCATCCAGGGTGCGCCTGGCCGGGCCCGGCCTGAATGATCCTGACCTGCAGATCGCGCAGCTCGCAACCACACTCGTGCTGCCCGCGCAGGACGGCGACACGCGCCTCGCGATCACCGGCGCAGACGCGGAGCTGCGCATCGTCGACAATGGCGTTGCCTTCGACATCGCGCGCGCGGGCATCGATGATACGCAGCTCGCCGAGCTGAGCGGCGTCTGGGCGAATGACCTGCCCGGCTACGGGGTGCGCGCAACCGGCCGGGCACTGGACGTACGCTTTGCGGACATCCGCTTTCTCGCGCCCGAGCGCATCCCCGAGAACGGCACAGCCTCCTTCCGTTTTGCAGTCGATCCCGTCGACGACGTGCGCACCGCGATCGAGCTGTCGGAGATCGATGCCTCGTCGGGCGATTCGCGGGTGAGCGGTGCGATCGACGCCATGCTGCGCAGCGACGGCTTCGCAGTGCAGAGCGCCGATCTGCGTGTCGATCCGCTGTCCCTTGCGCTGCTGGAGCAGCTGCTGGGTCGCGAGCTGCCGTACGGCGGCACGCTGGCCGGCACGATCCGTGGCAGCGGCGGAGACATCCGCTTCGATCTCGACGCGCGCCTGACGAGCGATGCGACGACGACACCTCTCGTCACCAACCTTGCCGGCAACGTCTTCTTCGGTGACGACGGCTTCGCGTTGCGTGGCCTGGTGGCGACGCTGGACGATGCACCGCTCGCGGCGCTGCGCGCCGTGGTGCCCGGGCTGCCCTTCGGCGGCACGGTCAGCGGCCGCGTGGCTCTCGAGGGCATGCCCGGGGATGCGCCGCTGAACCTGGACGTGCGGCTGACGCTGGCGGAGGGGGTATTCAACGTCCAGGGCGTCGTCGACCTCACGTCGTCGGTGCCCAGCTACGATCTCGAGGGCACGATCCTCGGCGTGAACCTGCAGACGGTGTTCACGACGTTCGCGCCCCCTGCCCTGCTCACGGGCCGCTTCACGCTCGATGGTCGCGGCTTCGACCCGGCCACGGCAAATGCACGCGTGTCGCTCGGTGGTCGCTTCACGGGCTGGGAGACGGGAGCAAACGACGTCGTGCGCGCGAGCGCCGTGGTCGCGGGCGGTGCGGTGCGCATCGATACACTCACGATGCGCCTGGCGACGCTCACGCTCGCCGGCGCCGGACGATGGCAGTTCGTTTCGCCGCAGCAGGGCGCGATCACCTACGATTTTGCGATCAGCTCACTGCGCCCGTGGGCGCCGTACCTGCCGATGGCGGACTCCATGGCATCGGGGTCGCTGGCGTCGCGCGGCACCGTGAACGGTCCGCTGGATGCGATCCGCATTGCAGGCACGCTGAACGGCTCTGAGCTGGAGCTCGGCACGGGCTGGTCGGCGCGCAGCCTGGAGGCCGAGTACGACGCCACCATCGGTCCCGCGGTTCCGCGCGTGCAGGTGCTGGCGACTGCACGGGAGCTGGGTACACCGACGGCCGGCATGTTCTACCTGATCACGGCGGACGTGGACCTGGCGTCGCCCGACTTTGCGCTGGAGCTGAGTGGTTTGCGCCAGGAAGACCAGGCGGAAGCGGTCGAGCTCATCGCAACGGGAAGCGTCCCGTACGAAGGGCTGCGCTCCATCGTCGTGGAGCGCGCACACCTCGACGTGGCGGACGGGCTCTGGCGTCTTGCGCAGCCCGCGACCATCGCGTGGGGTGGCGGTGACGGCGTGCACGTATCCGGCCTCGAGTTCCGCAACGAGGAGGGCGGTGGTCTCGTTGCCGTGAATGGACGCGTGCTTCCACTCGAGCGCGCAGACGTGACGCTCGACGTGGAGAATCTTCCGGCGGCGGAGGTGCAGCAGCTCCTCGGACGCGACCCGATCCTCACGGGCGATCTCTGGGCGAGTGGCACGATCCGCGACCTGGGCACGGCGCCGGACGTCGATCTCACGTTCCGGCTCGACAGCGGCGCAGTCATGGACGTCGCGCTCTCGCGCTTCGCCGGCGACGTCGAGTACCGCAACGGGGCGCTGGTGACCACTGCGGAGGCGGTGTTCGATACGGCCGGTGTGATCGACATGGAGCTCGCGCTTCCGCTGCGCCTGGACGTTGCCGACTCGGTGGCTGTCGGCATGGGCGAGAGCGGCGCCGTGCGCGGTCGCATCGTCGCAGACCGGGTGCTGCTCACGCCATTCGAGCCGCTCTTCCGTGGCGTATACGACCTGCAGGGCTACGTCTCCGGCGCGGTCGTGATCGGTGGCACCGTCGACGATCCGCAGCTCGAGGGCAGCGCGCAGATCGTGCAGGGTGCCGCCACCTTCACCCCGGTCAACAAGCGCTACACGGAGATCCAGGGACAGCTCACGCTTGCAGACGACCGCATCGTGATCGATTCGCTCAGCGCACTCTCCGACGGTACGGCGCTGGTTACCGGAGTCATCACGCTCGAGCAGCTCGACGAGCCCGTGTTCGACCTCGCGGCGAACCTGAACGACTTCGAGGTCATGGGCGTCGATAACGAGACGGATGCGGAAATGCGTGGCACGCTCGAGCTGACCGGTCCCATCGATGGGCTGCTGCTCACGGGCACCGTCGGCGTAACGGACGGCGCCGTGCTGATCCCGCAGTTTACGCAGTCGACGCTGGACGAGGAGCTGTTCCTTTCCCCGGGCGAGACCTTCGACGATCCGCTGGCGCCGGCTTCGAGCTCACTGCTGGCGAACCTCACCATCAGCAACCTGCGCGTGGAGATCTATCCCGATACGTGGGTCGTGGTGCAGAACCAGGCACGGGCGCAGCTGGGAGGTACGCTCCTGGTCAACAAACAGGGCGACGTGTGGCGCGTCCTCGGCGAGCTGGAAGGCGAGCGTGGCACCTACACGCTCGCTGCCGGGCCCGTGCTGCGGCAGTTCGAAATCAGCTATGCGCGTCTGCTCTTCCGCGGCGATGAGGAGCTGAATCCCGCGATCGAGATCACTGCGACGCGCACGATCATCGACCAGAGCGGTCGACCGGTCGAGATCGACGTCAACATTGGCGGAACGATGCGGCAGCCTTCGCTCGGGCTGGCCAGCGGCAACGCGGCCAATGTCCCCGAGTCGGAGCTGCTCAGCTTCCTGTTCTTTGGACAGCCCAGCTACGCGCTCGGCGGAGGGGGAATCGCCAGTGGTGCACTGCTCGGTGGTGTCGCGGAGTTCCTGAGCCTCGGCATCGGTGAATCCTTCGCGGAGGCCGGGCTGCCGTTCGACCTGTTCCAGCTCAGGCTGGCGGGGATCGGCGGCGCGGGTGATCCCACGGCCAGCCTCGTGATCGGCCGCGAGATCGTCGACGATGTGTTCCTGACCGTGGAGTCGTACCTGAACGCGCTGTTCGGCGGGAGCTCGACCGGCTACGACGCCTGGGCGATCAGGCTCGAGTGGGCGTTCGACCGCCGCTCGAGCCTGAGCACTGGTGTCGAGCCGGTGAACAGCGCGCTACTGCTGCGGGGCGCGGGACTCGACCCGGCTATCTCTCCAAGACAACAATTCTTTGTCTCGCTCCGTCGCCGCTGGCTGTACTGATCGGCTGCGTCGACAGGGCGCGCATGGCCGCGTCGAGGATGGCACTGCGAACACGCACGATGCTCTCGTCTGCCACGCAGCGACCCGGCGTGATCGGGTTGTGCTCGCGCAGTTCCCGCTCGACGGCGCGCGGCGTGCCCGGCCAGATCAGGATGGCGTCCGCATCGCGTGCGGCTGCACGGGCGCCATCGACGCCGTGCTCCACGCGGACGTTTGCAGCGACGTCCTGCCCCACGACTTCGCCGTGCTCGATCGCGCGGCGCAGCCGCTCGGCGGCATCCGCGGTCGGCGCGACGATGAGCAGGCGGCCGGACGTCGAATGCTGCCGTAGCTCCTCGACCACCTCGCGGGCGCAGGAGACTTCCACGACCTGCCGGCTGCCGGCGATCCTGCGCACCGTGCTGCCGTGGTATGGGGTAGTCACGAGGAAGGGTGCGGTCGCGACGAGCGGCTCCGTCGGATCAATGCCCTCGAGCTGCACGGGGACCGCGTTGACGCCGAGGCGCTCCGCGATCTCGAGCGCGATCGCTTCCGCCTGCGCGGCGTCATGCTCGAGCACCGGAATGCGTTGCTTCTCGATGAGCGCGACGGCCTGGATCAGCTTCAGCATCGTCGACGTGTCGAGTCCGATGGCGCGCGCGCCCTCGTAGGCGTTCTCGAGCCAGCGGCGATGCAGACGCTCGAGCGGGCCGCCGGTCCGCTCCGGCTCCGAACCGCGGAGGTAGACGCCCGAGCGCGGCCGCACGCGTACCAGACCTTCCATCTGCAGGCGACGATAGGCAGCGGCGGCCGTCTTGCGGTCTACATTTTCAGCGTCCGCGACGTCGCGGATGCTCGGCAGCCGTTCACCGGGTGCCCAGCGTCCGAGATAGAGGCCGGAAACAATCCGATCGCGGAGCTGATCCACGATCATCGAACCGGCGGCCTGCTGACGAGCCATACATTGCCTCCGTGATACGTGAAGCGTAATCAGTGACACGGGTTGCAAGATCGGCACCAGACGGCGAGGTGGGGCATGGCGACAGGAGTTCTGGCGTTGTTGCTGCTGGTCAGCCAGCAGGCACAGCCCGCCCCGGAGGCGATCCGGGAGGATGCCCGACGCGTGGAGGCCGCCTACGAGCGGGCAGCGCGTCGCTTCGCGCCGGTCGTCGGACAGCGCACGGCCGACAGCCGCTGTGACGAGATCGTCGGCCGCTTCTGCATCAATTTCGATGTCGAGCCCGGCAAGCCGCCGGATGAGCCCGCCCGCATCACCGACGCGCGTCGCGAGGCGATCGACAGCCTGCGCCGGCAGTTCTCCGTGGTGCCCGGGGACCCCGCCATAGCGGGGCCGCTGGTCCGCCTGCTGATCGAAGACGCCCGGCCTTCCGAGGCAGTCGCTGCTGCACTGACGTTCGACGTCGAGACCACCGACTCCGTGTACGGCCCGCTCCTGGCCGGCTTTGCCCTGCACAACGCCGGGGAGGACAGCGTGGCGGACGCGTATTTCGCGCGTGCCATCGAGCACATGGACGCGACGCAGCGGCAGCGCGTGCGCTCCCTCGACTGGCTGCTCCGTGACGACGAGCGCGACCGCTATCACGAGCTCTCCCCCGCCGCGCGCGCGTCGTACGAGCAGACGGTGTGGACGCTTTCGGATCCGCTGTACCTCACGGCCGCCAACGAGCTGTGGCTGGAACATGTCGCCCGCCACACCTACAGCCGGCTCATGGAGCGCGTGCGGGTCGTGCGTGACATGGTGAGCTGGAGACGCGATCTCGAGCAGCTCACGATCCGCTACGGCATGCCGTACCGGCGTGGCCGCTATCACGGCGTCCGCTTCGATCAGTCCGGGATCGTCGAGTATTTCCATCCGGAGCAGCTCACCTACATGGTGAGCGATTTTCTGACCAGGGGGATGCCGCCGCAGCCGCCGCCGGGTGAGACGTGGCCGCTCGATCCGGACCGTCCGCGGTCCGCGTTCGCGCCGCCCGCCGTGCGCAGCATGGACGCGCTGCCGCACCAGGTCTCCCGCATCCCGATGGCAGATGGCTGGGTGGTGCGCGTGGACGGCGCGTTCGGACTGGACACGCTCGCTCGCGTGGCCCCGCCGCCCCTACCCGGCGACACCGCGCAGCCGCCACCACCGGATCCGTCCACGGTCGACGGTGGGCTGTGGCTGCTCGACATGAATCGCAATGCGCAGCAAGCGGGGAGTGCACGTGCGGTGAGCCCGCTGAACGGCGACACCGCACACGTTACCCTCGCCGTCGCCGCCGTGCCGGGCGAGTACGTGTACTCGTTCGAAGGCCTCGAACCTGAGACGCGCACTGCTCGCAGGGCTCGGTACGCACTGAGCATCGAGGAGCCGGAGTCGGGACTGCGCGTGAGCGACGTGATCATCACCCGTCCCTTCGACGGCGATCTCCCCGAAAACCAGGACAGCCTCGCCGATCTGCCGCTCGCCGATCTCTCGCTGGAACGCGACACCCAGGTCGGCATTTTCGCGCAGGCGGCCGATCCCGGCCCGGGCAGCTACGAGGTCGAGATCGCCATACGCCCCGCCGACCGTGGATCCCTCCCCGGCCGCTTTTTGCGGTGGCTGGGACGCTCGCTCGGCCTGAGTGACGAGCCGGTGCCGCCGCGCGTCTCGTGGCGCGTCGTGCACGACGAGGGGCCGCTCGTGCTCGCCACCGACCTCACGCTGACCGGCACGCGCACCGGGCTGCAGATCATCGAGGTGGCGATCGAGGGGGAGCGCGGCCGCGGCGTCGGCAGACGGCTGGTCAGGATCGAATAACGGGCGAGTCGGAGCAGTGGCTGCGTGTCGGGGCAAGCTTCGGCGGGCCATCCGCGGGTGCAGCTTTCCGGGTTGCCTCGGCCTGGCCCGGCGTGGACCTGCGACCCGAGCTGACGCTCAGCTGCCCGGCGTGAAAAGCGGCACGGTCAGGCCGATCATCAGCCGCACGCCGCTCGTGTAGCCGACCTCATCCACGCGCGATTCCGCCTCGGGATCGGGCACCGCACGCGGCACGGCCGATTCCGAGATCGGGGTGCGCGCGATGTGGCTGCTCAGCTCGAAGTTGAGCAGCAGCCGGTGCCGCTCGAGCGGGATCACCGCACCCACGCCCAGCACGCCAGCCAGGCGCCGTTGCCGGTCGCCGTTGAACGCCATCTCTGCCGGCTCCGGCACGACCTCTTCTTCGCCGGTTCTCAGTCGATACTCGATTGCGCCGAGCCCGGCCACCGCGTACGGCTCCACGCGGCCGAGTGAAAGCGGGAGCCGGAACAGCAGGTCGACGTCGTACATCCAGACGTCGAGGCGCGACAGCGTCGGTGCAGTGTCCTCGTTGCTCTCGCCCAGCGCGGTGTACGTCTCCGTGCTGCGCAGCTCGAAGCGCGTCGGGGTCCATGCCCCCTGCACCCGCACCGCAACGCGCCGCCCGAGCCAGGCAGAAACCGCAGCCGAGCCGAGCACGCTCGTACTTGCCGAAAGGCGCTGCTCGAAGGGCTGGTCAGGACCAAGCCATTCTGCTTCCCTGCGGAAATCACTGAACGCGATGCCGCCGCCGAACACGCTCAGCGCGACAACGCCTCGATGGAAGAGATAGTCGGCGGAAACCGCCTGGGCCTGCCCGCTCTGCGGCAGCGCCCCGAAACAGCAGCAGAGCAGGATCGCGATACGGCAGCGCACTGGTTCTCCTCGCCGGTGACAGGACGGCGTGGGGCAAGCGGCGGGCCAGTCCCGGCGCGCGCCGCCGAGGGTCTTCAGGGCAGGCCGCGCGGGCGTTCCCTTCCCTGCGCTCCCGCGGTCAGCGGCCGGGCGGCGTGGGCTGTCCCTTTCCTGCGCTCCCGGCCGTCAGCGGCCGGCCGCCGCGGCTTTTCCCTTCGCTGCGTTTGCGGGTGCTGCGCGGAACGGCGGCACGTTCGCCTGCTTGAACCACAGGGCGAGTGCGATGATGACCAGCAGGATGCTGACACCCTGGGACGTGGAAAGGCCGAACAGGAAGCGGTCGTCCTTGGCACGCACGAATTCGATGAGGAAACGCTCGATCGCGTACAGCCCGAGGAACAGCGAGAACAGGCGTCCCGGCGGCATCGCCTTCCTGCCCAGGTGCCACAGCAGTGCGAACAGAGGCAGGACGAGCGCGATCTCGTAGAGCTGGGTGGGATGCACGGCAAGCACGGCTTCGTTCGGGAGGCCGGGGGGCACGTCCACACCAATTGCACGGAAGTGCCCGGCCGTGCTGGGCGGCGCGCCATTCGGGAACGCCACGCCGTACCAGCCGTCGGTGGGATTGCCGTAGTCGTCACCGACCAGGAAACAGCCCATCCGACCGATCGCGATCGACAGGAAGAGCGCCGGTGCTGTCGCGTCGAACATCGGCGCGACCGGCAATCCGCGGCGCCTGACCTGCCAGTAGTACGCGAGGACGCCACCGATCAGGCCGCCGTACCAGACGAGGCCACCCCGGCTGAAGATCTCGCCCACGGGGTTCGCCGCGACGTCGTCCAGGTGCAGCAGCAGGTAGTAGATCTTGGCGCCGAGGATGCCGCCGATCGCGATGCCCGCGAGCATGTCCCAGATCAGCTCACGCTCCAGGCCATAGCGTTCGAGCTGCCGCCCCGTCGCCCACGCACCGGCTATGAACGAGAGGAACATCATGACGCCGAAGGACGTCACGACGAAGTCGCCGATGCGAAACAGCTCTGGGAACATGCACTCGATCCGGGTCCGGGACGCGCGCCCTCGTGGCGCAGGCGGCCTAACATAGCGGCGCCCGCAGGTCGCCTCAACGTGGCAGCGCCCTTGCGCCGTCCCGAGCGCCGGTTACCATAGCCCCGCGCCGTCGCAGGCGGCGCGTGCACGCAACGGAGGCGCATGAGCACGCTCCGCATCGGGCTCGCCCAGATCAACCCGACCGTCGGCGACTTCGACGGCAATCTTTCCATCATCGAGGGCTGCCTCGAGCAGGCGCGGGAGCACGCGGTCGATCTCGTCGCGTTTCCCGAGCTCGCCCTTTGTGGCTATCCGCCCGAGGACCTGTTGCTCAAGCCGTCGTTCGCGGCCGCGAACCGCCGCTCGCTCGAGCGGCTGGCGGCCGGCAGCGGTGGCATGACCGTCGTCACAGGCTTCGTCGACCGGCAGACGGACCTCTTCAATGCCGCCGCCGTGCTCCACGACGGCCAGCACATCGCGACGTACCACAAGCAGCGGCTTCCCAACTACGGCGTCTTCGACGAGCTGCGCTACTTCAAGCCTGGCACCGGGGAGGTCCTCGTGCGGGTGCGGGGCGCGTGGGTTGGAGTCACCGTCTGCGAGGACATCTGGCTCCCGGGCGGACCGGTCGGCCGCCTCGCGCGGGCCGGCGCAGACGTGATCGTCAACATCAATGCGTCGCCGTTTCATCGCGGCAAAGCCGCCGCGCGCCACCGGATGCTCGGCACCCGCGCCTTCGATCACGCCTGTTTCCTTGCCTACGTCAACATGGTCGGCGGGCAGGACGAGCTCGTGTTCGACGGCGACTCCAGCATCTACGACCCCGAGGGCGACCTGCTCGCCGAGGCGACTCCCTTCACCGAGGAGCTGCTCGTCGCAGACCTCGAGCTGGAGCAGGTCTTTCGCGCACGACTGCACGACCCGCGGCGCCGTCACACGATGCGGCAGGAGCCGGACAGCGTGGTCCGCCATTCACCCGCGCAGCCACCCGCGCCTGACACGCGCCCGGAAGCACCGCCCACGGCGATCGTCGTGCACGACGAGCTGGCCGAGGTCTACCAGGCACTCGTCGTCGGAACGCGCGACTACCTCCGGAAGAATGGATTCCAGCACGTCCTGCTCGGCCTTTCCGGCGGACTCGACTCGGCACTCGTCGCCACCATCGCGGTGGACGCACTCGGCGCGGACTGCGTCACCGGCGTGCTGCTGCCTTCCCCGTACTCGAGCGAACACTCGCGCAGCGATGCTCTCGCACTGAGCGGCAACCTGGGCATCGACACACTCACGATCCCGATCGAGGGGCCCTTTGCCGCTTTGAAAGAGGCCCTCGCACCCGCGTTCCAGGGTCGAGAGCCCGACGTGACCGAAGAGAACCTGCAGGCCCGCGTCCGCGGTGTCCTGCTCATGGCGCTCTCGAACAAGTTCGGCTGGCTGCTTCTCACCACGGGCAACAAGAGCGAGCTCGCAACCGGCTATGCAACGCTGTACGGTGACATGGCAGGCGGTTTCGCGGTGCTCAAGGACGTCCCCAAGACCCTCGTGCAGGCGCTCGCACGCTGGCGCAACGAGCGTGACGGAGACGACGCCGACGGGCCGATCCCGCGCAACACGATCGAGAAGCCGCCCTCCGCAGAGCTCCGCCCCGACCAGTACGACACGGATTCACTCCCGCCGTACGCGGTGCTCGACCCCATCCTGGAACGCTACGTCGAGCAGGACTGGTCCATCCCCGAGATCATTGCCGAGGGCCACGACCCCGACGTCGTCCGGCGCGTTGCACGGCTCGTCGACACCAGCGAGTACAAGCGACGCCAGGCACCGCCCGGCGTGAAAATCACCGAGCGCGCCTTCGGCAAGGATCGCCGCGTGCCGATTACGTCGCGGTTCCGCAGCGAATAGCCGTTTCCTCCACCGTTCTCGGTGGCCTCTGTGCGCTCCGTGGTAGAAAAGAAAGGCGGCGGCCGGAGATGGCCGCCGCCCAGGCGAGGCTAGTTCTGGAACTCGACCTGTGGTGCCTGTCGCGCCGACTCGGGGGCTTCGAACGGCTCCTTGCGATCGGCGCCGATCACTTTCGCCGTGATCACCTGCGGGAACTGCCGTACGTACGTGTTGTAGGTCGCGACTGCCTCGTTGTAGTCGCGTCGAGAGACGGCGAGGCGGTTCTCCGTCTCGGTCAGCTCGTCCTGCAGCGCGCGGAAATTCTGGTTCGCGTTGAGCTGCGGGTATGCTTCGACCGCGACGTTGATGAACAGGCGGAGCTGCTCGCTGACCGCGTCGGCGGCCGCGCTCAGCTCGTCCGCTTCTGCGTCTCCCTGCACCGCCTGCTGCAGCTGTTCGCGCGCGCCGTTGAGACCGCTGCGGGCCTGCGCGACCTGCGTGAACGTCTCCTGCTCGAACTCTGCCGCCTCCTCGACGGTGCGCACGAGGTTCGGGATCAGGTCGTTGCGCCGCATCAGCTCCGTCTCGATGTTGGCGCGGTTCTGCTCCGTCAGCTCATCGAGCTGCTGGATCCGGTTGTAGCCGCATCCGCTGAGGGTGAACAGCAGAGGCAGCAGGACCAGGGTACGCTTCATCCGCGTCACTCCTTGAAGGCGTCCACGTACGCCGCGGTCCGCTCCGCGGCGTGATGATACGACTCGACCAGCTCGTCGGTCAGGCGCAGGCGCAGTGTGCTCCTGCCGACGCGTGCGCGATGGGCGGCAAGCAGCGCGTCCGGTCGGGCGCCCACGAGGCGTGTGCCTGCCGCGATGACGTCCTCCATGTGCCCGGGCACCGTCTCGCCGGCCAACCGGAGCGCAGCGCGCAGGTACGTAGCAAGCGACGGCAGCGTTGCCATCAGCAGCCCACCGATCAGCTCGGGCTCACCCGCCGCCGCGAGCAGGCCGCTGCGCAACTGCATGACCTTACCTCGGAGCTCGTGCTCCGCCTGTGTTCGCAGTGCACCCCGATCGACGGCGTGCTGCGTAACCGGGTCCTCGCCTGCCAGCACCTCGTGCGCGTCGTGCATGTCGGCGATCTCGATCGCGAAGACGTCCGCCGCCCGCTGCCATTCGTGCGCTTCCAGGAGCAGCGGAACCGCGCCCGTTTCGCGCCAGCGTTTCGCGTGGAAAACGGCCCGCTCCAGCAGCGCCGCATTGAGGTCGTCGAGCAGCACGAGCAGGTTGATGTTGCTCACGCCATCGATGTGCTCGCCCCGCGCGACGGAGCCGAAGAGAAGGACGCTCTTCAGGTTCGAGCCGAAGTCCCGCTCCAGCTCGCGCGCGATCGCGAGTGCTTGCTCATTCACCATTCCCGATCTCCTCACCAGCTGCGGCCGGCGCCGCCGCCGCCGAAGCCGCCACCGCCGCCGAATCCGCCAAAGCCGCCACCGAACCCACCGCCACCGAAGCCGCCACCGAACCCACCGCGACCAAACCCGCCGCCTCTGCGGCCCGAGCCCAGGATGAGGGGCAGCAGCCACCAGGCGCTGCCGCCGCCGCCACGACCACCGCGCCCGCCACGACCACCGCGCCCCATGCTGCTCATGATCAGAAACACGAGTACGACGAGGAAGAAAACCAGGCCGCCGCCGCCGTCGTCGCCCCGCTGCGTCTGCGTCTGCGGGAGCTGAGGGAGGTCACCGGTCAGCTCGAACTCGAAACGCTCGGCATACATCTGGGCGAGTGCAATGACGCCCATCAGGATGCCCGTGCCGTAGTCCTGCCGCTGGAACTCGGGCACCATGAAGCGATCGGCAACGCGACCCGCCTCCGCAGCGGTGATGAACGTCGTCGTTCCCGTGCCGGTTTCGATCTTCAGATGACCGCGTCCGTCGTCCGATGTTTCCTTCGGGATCACGAGCACGACGATGCCGGTGTTGCGGGTGGGGTCGCCGGGGTCGCCTTTCTGGCCCACGCCCCATTGCCGCCCGATCTCGAGTGCAAGCTCGTCCCGGGTGCGTCCCTGGAGTGTCGGCATGGTGACGACCGCGATCTCACCGCCCGACTTCGCGCGCACCTCCTCGACGATGCGCGTGATCTGCGTTTCCTGCTCGGCAGGAATCACGTTCGCGAAGTCGTTGACCATGCCGACGGGCGCGGGGATCTGCACCCGTTGTGCGTGCAGCAGCACCGGCGCGGGCAGCAGCAGGGCCGCGATGGCGGCAGCGCACAGAATGGATCGGAACCGTCTCATCGAATTCGGATTCGCATGGGGGACGCAGGCGGTGCAAGCGTCGGGCCGGGGGCACGTGCAGATGTGGCAGGCTGCAGCCACGAAATGCGCTGACGGGCCGCCGCATTGGCGGCGACCCGCTGCAGATGGGTGAGGGCAAATGGAGCGGATCCCATGGCCGCTCGGGATGCAGACCGGGCGAGCGCAGGCGACGCCCGAGACCGCTGCGGGCGCGTGTCAATCGGGCGGGAGCAGCTCCGGCTGATTCGCTTCCGCCAGGGCGATGATTCGCTCGATCTCGTCCGCGGACGCTTTCTTCGCCTTCTTCCGCGCGGCAGGCCTGGCCGGCTGCTTCGGTGGCGGCGGCGGAAGCGGCGGAAGCGGCTGCGCGGCGACGGGCGCGTCGTCGTCATCCTCGTCGAGCAGGGGCAGCCCCTCCAGCGCCGGGTTCTGCCATTTCCTGCGCCGAGGCGGTTCGGCGGGGCTCGCTGTACCGCCCTCTGCAGTCGCCATGGAGTCCGCCGGTTCGAACGGCTGCACTGATTCGAGTGCGTCGACGGACGGGTCGGAATCCGCAGGTCCGCGCGACTCCGCTGATCCGGTTACGTCTTCCCGCTGGGCAGCTTCTGTCGGCGCGACCGCACCGGTCGCTTCGCCTGGCTGGCCGTGCCCCTCCTGGGCGTCTGGCTCCAGTGCCTGCATGGATTCCGCACGATCCACTGTGCCGTCGGACGTAGCCTGCCCTGTCCCGTCAACACCGCTGTCTCCAACGCCTGCGAGGCCGAACGACAGATCCAGCCCACTGGTCGTGGCAGTATCAACCGGCTTCGGCACCACGGCGGGTGCATCATCCGGGAGGTTCCAGTCATCGTCGGTATCTGCAATCGACGGCCGAGGGGCTTCGTCCTCGACAGGCGTCGGCGCCGCCGCCGAAAGCGGCTCCGCCGGCAGGGCGGGCATCGCCGTCAGATCGCTTTCGCCCGGCTGATCCGCTTCCTCCAGTGGCGGCACGCTCCAGTCGTCGTCCTGGCTCGAGCCCGGCGTCGCCTCCAGCCCGTCCACTGGCGGCAGGCTCCAGTCGTCGGTATCCGGTGCCGCCGAAGTTTCCAGGCCTTCGAGCGGCGTCACACTCCACGGCTCGTCGTCCGGAGCATTCCAGTCATCTGCCGCCGACGTCACCTCGAAGCCCGGCAGCGCCCAGGGCTCGGAGGGCTCCGCGTCGGCAATGATTTCATCCGCGCCCGCGCTTCCGTCATCGAGCAGCGGCAGCGGGTCCGCGACGTCCGGATCACTCTCGTGCGCAGCAACACCATCCGACGTCCCCGTATCGGCTGTGTCGGCAGCATCTGCTGGCTCGAGCGGGTCCGCCGCGCTGATGACATCGACAGAGTCACGGTCGTCAACTTCGACACCACCGACAGTCTCGACACCTTCGGCTGCGCTGACAGACTCGCGGCCCTCGGCTGCGCCGCTTCGATCGACGTCACCGTCCGCGCCGGCCGTTTCGGTGACATCGACGCGCCGGTTTCGCTGTTTCCGTGTGGCCTTGCCGTTCCGCTGTTCAGGCTCGGGATACACGACGATCAGCTCATCGCCTGCCGGCTTTGCCGTGTCCGTGTCCTCGGCCGTAAGCTCGCTGACGGCTTGTGTGCTTTCCGCCGCCTGCAGCCCGGCCGACGGCTCCTCCGCAGCGGGCTCCAGCGTGGCTTCCGCGCCAAGCGGATCAGCAGACTCCGCGTCGCCAGGCGCGACGCTGCCGACATCGGCGGATCCGTCCCCGGATGCCGGGACGGCGTCGCGTGAGGCGTGCTGTGCGGCGCTGTCGGCCTCGGCAACTGTCTCTGCTTCCATCGCAGCGGGGCCGAAGCCCAGCAGATCATCGAGCGGCCCGTCCAGCACTTCGCTCGCGGCGTTGGTCGAAACGAATGTCTCGTCCTCCCGCGACGGCACCATGGGAACGACCGGTGCTGGCGCCTCCGCTTCGTGCCCGGGGTCGTGTGCCCACTCCTCTGCTGCGGTGCTTTCCTGGAGCAGCGGCAGCGGCTGCGGTGCATCGCGCTCAACCGCAACCAGAGGCAGCGGCACTTCATTCATCTCGCGTACTCGCGCGCTGGCGCCGTCGCTCGGCGCTGCACCCCGCTGCGGCGGCGGCGTTGCGCCACGCCGGGTGAGTCCGATCAGGGCGCTCACGGCATCCGCGATGATACCGGTGAGCGTCAGCGGGAACAGCAGCACGTCGACGAGCCACGCAGGCACTCGCAGCCCGCGTCGCGTTCCCCCGCGAGGCACGAGCAGCGCATGATGCGCACGCCCCGCGTCGTCGAGCAGTGCGACGTGGGCGACGCTGCCCTCCGCGAAGACGAGCGGCTGCTGCCCCGATCGCACCTGCTCCCGCTCGCGCGTCACGTTCTCGACGCTCCAGTCCGCATTCTGCGCCCACCGGAACAGCACCAGTTCCCCGTCACGCTGAGCCATGACGTGCAGCGCATCCGCCGGACCCGCAATGAGCACGGGGGCGCTGTCGATGCGCGCTGCACTGCCGATCCGGGGGCGAGCGTCAACCAGATCCTGAATACCGGCCGTGCCTTCCGACGTGCACCAGGCGTGCAGCAGTCCACCCTGTTCTGTGCGTCCGGCGGCGTGCACGGTGCCGTCCGGCTCGATCGCCGCACTGAGCGGGCAGACGGACCGCATCGATTCGCGCACAGCTGCACCGGCCGCGCTGCTCAGATCAAAGGCGCGCCAGCCCTTGCGCTCGCTCCAGCGGAACAGCAGCACGGAACCGTTCTTCGAGCGCACGACCGCGGCCAGTGTGCGGCCGCGCCGGTCCCGCAGCAGTACGGGATCGTCGGCGACGATGAAGCGCTCGCGATCGCCCGCGCGGGCGGTGACGTTCTCTGCGGTCCAGCCGCCGCGGGCGCGCCAGCGTGCGTGCATCAGCTCGCCGGTGCGCGTGCGCACCACGACGTGCATGGCGCCGCCGAGTCGCACGCCGGCCGGCCTGCCGACGCATGCGGCCCGGGCGAGCGGCCCCGCGTCGACGTGTTCGGCTTCCCAGGTTGGCAGCCGACCGCGACGGAAGTGCATCAGCCTGCCGGTGCCGCATGCGAACAGCGAAACGCGTCCCCGCTCGCGCGCAACGCCGGTTGCGGTGCCGTCGAATGCGCCGTGTGTGCGCGTGTCGGTGATGCGGCGTGCGCGCCAGCCGAGGCCGGGACGTCGCCGGCAATCGATCAGCTCACCCCTCGTCGTCCACAGCACGGTCCGACCGCCGCCAACGAACGCTGCCTGCGCGACGTCGCTGCCGTCCAGGATGTCGACATCGATGTGCTCGGTCGCGTACCCACCCGACCGCCTGCGTCGCACGTGAAGCAGCCGTCCGTCGGGGCCGGCGCCGATCGCCTCGAACGAGCCATCGATCGCGCTGCCATGAACCGCGAGGAGCCGTTCGATCCGGGAGCCGTCGTTGGCCGCACTGTGCAGCGTCAGTGCTGCGGGCTCCGGCCGATCATACGGGACACAGAAGAATCCGCGCACCGCTGTTTTCACCGCGAGGCGCGCATCGAGCGACTTGCCCGCACCCGTGTGGAAGACCAGCCGGACGTTGTCGTTGCCCGGGCGTGCCGGGTCATACACGCGAACACTCGCGCGTCGTGCACGCCGGTCGAGCTCGTAGTCGTAGGCAAGGACCGCGAGGTTCTGTGACGGCTCGGCGTGTCGACCCTGCGCGAGAACCAGGTAGATCATGACGGGCGTGCCGTCGTCCAGCAGCTGTCGCAGGCGGCGGAACTCCGTCCGACTGCGCTCGGTAATGCCGGGTCGCCCGGGAACACCACGATCCGGCAGCGACTGCCAGTCCCGCAGCTGGTGCCACCCCGCACGCGCAAGCGCCTCGCCCTGCCGCCGCACGACCGCCTCCAGCAGCGCCTCCGGAGGCGCCGCTCCCGCATCGGCCGCGGGCAGCGGCCGGCCGGCGAGGTAGTAATCGAGCGCAGTCCAGGCGGCGCCGGCGCTCAGGCCGAAGGCTCCGGGCGACGGCGTGCCGAGTCCGAAGTCCTCACCGTCCGCAGACTGCAGGACGCAGGGGAATCCGTGGCGCGAAGGCAGAAATGCCTCGATCCGCATGGACGCTCCAGTACGGGTTCAGCGTTCGATGTACGGGAAAAACCGCCAGCCGAAGGCTGGCGCGGGAGAGGATGTCCGAAGGTAAGCGGGAAGGTACGGTGGCGCAATCGTTTCGTGCGTCGAGATGCGCTTTATCCGAGGGGGCGGGTGTGTTGCTCTCCCATGACGCCAACGCCAGCACGATCGCAACCGTGCTGCCATCGCTGGGCCTGTCGCACGGCAACGTCTCTCCGCAACTCGATGCACAGCGACAGACGCACGCAGCCCCGGCCGGACGCTTCCGGTCGGGGCTGCGTGATCTATGGGCCCGGCGCGACTCGAACGCGCGGCCTACGGATTAGGAATCCGTCGCTCTATCCACCTGAGCTACGGGCCCGGAATGACGACAGACACAAAATTTAACGGAATCGGCGGCGCTTTTCACTACCGCACCCAGGCAACAGACCGGCTGCACCTGCGTGCCCGCTCCCTACTCCGCCGCCACCAGGTACCCCGCGATGACACCCGCCAGCAGCGCGTCCAGCGCATCGCCACGCACGCTCTTCTGCGCGAGCACTTCGTAGCCGTGCTGCCGCAGTTGTGTGGCGAGTGCTTCCAGCCGGTCGGCGACGTCGTTCGCGCGCTGCTCCCGCAACGTGGCACTGCGCGGCCGACGAGCCGGCACCGCTCGCAACGACAGCGGCGCGGTGTCGATCAGCCCCGGCGCTGCGACGGTCGACACCGTCGCAGTCACCGACGCAGCGCCTGGTACCATCGCGGATGACTCCGCCGGGGGTGCGGACTCCGCCGATGAGGCGAGAGCAGGCACGCCCGCAGCATCATTATCGAGCGCAACCGTGCGCACCGTCGCTTCGCCGACGCCCCTTGGCAGCCTCGCCGCGCCTTCCGGGATGATAAAGGCATCCAGCGGAAACGCGGGGCTCTCCTCGAGGAGCGCGGGTGGCTCATACGGGCGCCCGGTCTTCGACTGCGCGTCACCGTCGCGCGACCCCCTCCGGGGGGCGGCGCGGACGTCGACGGCCACGCTGCGCGGCCCCGACGCCCGGAACGGCGGCAGCGGTGTGGCCATGCGCAGGCGGGGTCCGCCATTCATGCGAGTCGTGCGCGCCGGTGCTGGCAGGCTGACGCGACGCTGGGGCTGCATCGGGCTCCTGTGGATGGGTCGCCGGGGAAAGCGCCACCACAAGATATTGTGTGCCCGGTGGCATCGAAAGGCCGTTGCTTGCGCTTTGTGAGATGAAGGCGGTGCCGACACGAGCGCTCGGACGCCATGGGTACAACCTGCCCCGACTCACTCCACGCGGGTCGTGACTTCCAGTCCGACCAGCAGCATGCGGCCGGCGGCCGGCTCGAAGAACCGCCCGCCGAATGCGTTGATTGCTACTGCACCGGCGTACACCTCGTCTGTGATGTTGCGAAGGGCGAGGAAGGGAGCGAACCGGGCGTCGCCTGCGGAAAAGGCGGTGTGCACACGCGCGCCGAGCACGGTGGCTGCCTGCGTGCGGGACTCTGCGGTATTGGCGTCGGATGCGTAATAGGCGGCGGTGTGCTCGACGTCGACTTCGACCGTGAGGGGACCGCTCCAGCGCGCGTCGGCGAACAGGCGCAGCGGCGGGATCCCCGGAACCTCGTTGTCCTCGTGATCCGCGCCGGGATCGCCGTCGTCGCGGAAGCGCACGTCGAGGGCGGTGAGCGACGTCCGTACGCGCCAGTCGGTGGTCGGCTCCAGCGTTGCGCCGATCTCGAGCCCGCGGTGCGTCGTCTCGCCGGCGTTGCGAAAGAACGAGCGTTCCTCGATGCCCTCCACCTGGAACGGGACGATCGCATCGTCGACGCGGTAGGCGAATGCAGCGGCGTCCAGGGTCAGCCAGGCAGCAGGCGCGCCTCGCACGCCGAGCTCACCGCCCCACGTCCGCTCCGGCTGCAGCGAATCGTTGAATCCCGTCGGGCAGCACGCCTCGCCTGCTAGCGGCGGAGCATTCGCCAGCTCGGTCGTGGTGGGCGTCTGGAATGCGCTGGTGAAATTCGCGTACGCGCTCAGGTGTCGTGACACCTCGACGAGCAGCGCGGCGGAGGGGCTGAGGGCGGAGAGCACACGCTCGCCGGATCCGTCGCCATCCGCGGGGAGGTGATCCTCGGTGCGGAACGAGATGCGATCCCAGCGTGCTGCGAGCGTGAGGTGCGCACGTCCAAGCTGTGCCGCTGCATGTACATAGGGTGCAAGAGCGACCACCTCGTCTCGCTGGTCGCGTCGCTGCTCCGCGCCGGCGGTTCCCGCGTCATTGCTCCACTCGCGACGGTCGTCGCGCTGCAGCTCCGCCTCGAAGCCGGCACCGAAGTCGAAGCGGCCGCGGGTGCCAAGCACGTGTGCGCGCGCGCCGCCGCTGCCGCGCTCGAGCGCGATCACGGCGATGGGAATCGGGTTTTCGAGCTCGCGGTGAGCGCCCCACGCGGTCACTCGTGCATCGAACAGGGTTCCCTGGCGCTCGTATGTGAGGCCGCCCTGTACCTGGCGTGCTGCCTCACCGGTGCCCTGCCGCACGTTGTTCGGCCAGGCCATGGAGGGGTCCAGGCGCACCGAGTCCCACGGCAGCGAGCCCGGGTTGAGTGCGCGGGGAGCATCGGCAGCGTTCAGCACGAAGCGCAGGAAGCCGTTCCGACCCACCGGCTGCACGACGTGCGCATTGAGCGTGTTCTGCTCGGCCGCCGAATGTTCGCGCACGCCGTCGCGGGAAAGCTGCGAGGCGCCGATGCGATAGCCGCCGCCACCGAGCGGCCCGGCGACGCCCGCATCGATGCGGACCAGCCCGCCGAGCGAGCCGCGCGCCTCGTCGCCGACAGTCAACCGTGCGCTGGCCTCGGTTACGGGAGGGGGCGGTGCAGTGACGAGACGGATCACGCCACCAGCCGCATTGCCGTACAGCGTGGATGCGGGACCACGCAGCACTTCCACGCGGCCGGCGCGCGCCAGGTCCAGGTTGTTGAGGCTTCCCTGCCCGTCCGCCGATGTGAGCGGAATGCCGTCCGCAACGATGCGGACCCCGCGCACGCCGAAGGCCGAGCGTGCTCCGAAGCCACGCAGCGTGACGCGCGCGCCGAGTGCCAGGTTCTCACGGTTGGCGATGAAGACTCCCGGCACGGGCCCGAGCACCTCGTCGAGCCCGACGCCCGGGCGGGCGGTCGCGATGTCGTCCTGCTGAATGGCCGACGCCGCCATCGGCAGGAGCCGGAGCGGCGTCGGTGCGCGTGTGACCTCCACGCGCAGCGTGTCGAGGGCGAAGGATCCCCCTGCGCGTGCCGAATCCGCCTGGTGTCGCAGGGTGTCGGGCGTCTGCGCGAGGGCATGCGCCGGCCCGGCGAGCAGCGCGCCCGCCACGGCAAGTCTGCATGCAACCCGCCGTATCACGCCGCCGACCTCCTGTGGCGGATATACTCGATGATGGGCGGCAGCAGCGAGATGAAGATGATGGCGAAGATCACCAGCGTGAAGTTGTGCTCCACCGCCGGGATATTGCCGAAGAAGTAGCCGGCCCACACGAACAGGAGCACCCATACCACGCCGCCGATCACGTTGTATGCCAGGAAGCGGGGGTAGTGCATGGTGCCGACACCGGCCACAAAGGGGGCAAACGTCCGCACGATCGGCACGAAGCGCGCAATGATGATCGTCTTGCCACCGTGCCTGTCGTAGAATTCCTGCGTCTTGCGGAGATGACTTTCCTTGATGAACCAGACGCGCCCCTGCGCGAGCCGCGGGGCGAGCGCGTGGCCGATCCAGTAGTTGACGGTGTCACCGGCGATCGCCGCGATGATCAGCAGCACCGTCAGCGTGTACGGATCGAGCGAGCCGCGTGCCGCGAAGGCGCCCGCCGCGAACAGCAGCGAGTCTCCCGGCAGGAACGGCGTCACCACGAATCCTGTTTCCGCGAAGATGATCAGGAACAGGATCATGTACGTCCACGCGCCGTACTGGCGAATGATCGAGTCGAGATGGACGTCGATGTTCAGGATGAAGTCGACGAGCGCGAGAATCCATTCCATCAGGCAGGCCACCCGAAGCGGCCGAGCAGCGGCACGAACGTGCAGGCGGTGATCGCCTCCTGCTCGGTCGAGCCGTCCTCGCGCTTCCGGACAAGGGTCAGTTGCTGCTCGGCGCGGTCGCCGAGCGGGATCAGCATGCGCCCGCCGGGGGCGAGCTGGTCGACGAGGGCCGCGGGCACGGAAGGCGCCGCCGCCGCGACCAGGATTGCATCATAGGGTGCGTAGCGCGCCCAGCCGATCGTGCCGTCGCCGACGAGCAGCGCCACGTTCGAGATACGCAGTGCATCGAGCGCCGCCCGGGCGCGCACCGACAGCTCGCGGATGCGCTCGATCGAGTAGACGTGACCGGCCAGCTGTGCCAGCAGCGCGGTCTGGTAGCCCGAGCCGGTACCGATCTCCAGGACCTTGTCCCGCGGCTGCAGTTGCAGTGTCTGGAGATAGAGCGCCTGCAGCGACGGCTGCGAGGCGGTCTGACCGAAGCCGATCGGCAGCGGCGCGTCGTCGTACGCGCGGTTGTGCACGGACTCCGGCACGAAGAGATGGCGCGGCACACGGTCGAAGACCTGCAGCACCTCCAGGTCGTCAATGCCCCGCTCGCGGATCTGCTCGATCAGTGAGCGCCGCAGTCGCTCCCAGCGACGATCGCTCAGAGAGTCAGCCGCCACTCGCCGATCTCCTTCAGCAGATCGTAGTTGGTCAGGTCGAGGTGCAATGGCGTGATCGAGATGTAGCCGCTCCGCACGGCGTCGTAATCCGTGTCCTGCTCGCCGCGCCCCCACCACTTGCTCTCGCCGCCACCGATCCAGAAGTACTCGCGACCGTTGGGATCCAGTGCACGCGTGAGCGACCCGATGTATGCCCGCCGCGCGAGCGTCGTGACGTGTACGCCCTTCACGTCCGCCGGATCGATCCAGGGCAGGTTCACGTTCAGCACCGTGTCGGCTGGAAATTCACCGCGCTCCAGAATGTTACCGATCAGCCGCGCCAGCGGCTCGCGCCAGCGCGGCAGGTCATCGTGCTCACGGCTCGCGTGCGATACCGCGATCGACGGAATGCCGAGGATTGTCGCCTCCATGGCCGCCGCCACGGTGCCGGAGTACAGCACGTCGTCGCCCAGGTTGGCGCCGTGATTGATCCCGGACACGACGATGTCGGGCCGCCGGTCCTTCAGCAGCTCCCCGACTGCGAGCATCACGCAATCCGTCGGCGTGCCGTCGACGACGGCGAGGCCGTCCTCGGGGTGCCGCACGCGCAGCGGGTAGTGCATCGTCAGGGAATGGCTGGTCGCGCTCTGCTCCCGGTCCGGCGCGACGATGTCCACATCGCCCAGGTCGCGCACCGCATCAGCGAGCACGCGGATCCCGGTCGCGAGATAGCCGTCGTCGTTGGTTACGAGAATGCGCATCTACGTCCTGGCGGGCGGCGTCAGCAGCGTGGTGAGCTCGGTGAGATCCGCCCGCAGCTGATCGATCATCGCACGGTCGAGCACCGCGCCGGCAGCGCCGGTCAGCTCGCCGCTGCGGCGCAGCCGGTCCAGCTTGGCCTTGGCTCCCTCGACCGTGTACTT
>DASTYK010000090.1 GCA_035764935.1 Longimicrobiales bacterium
GGGGGGACGCCGCCCGCTGCTGCCGTTCCCTCACCGCTCGCGCTAGCGCTCGTCCTCGCCCTGACCGTTCATCCCAGGACCTCCAGCGTCATTTCCCCGCTGAACACCATTCCCGCCGGCCCCAGCAGCTTCACATCGAAGTCGGGCGAGATCTCGACCTCCGTGTGACCGCCCAGCATGTCGATGCGAAACGTGCCGGGCTGCACGAAGCCTCGCTTCACCGCCGCGGCAGCTACCGCGCACGAGCTCGAGCCCGACGCCAGCGTTTCCCCCGCACCCCGCTCCCAGATCCACGCCTCGAGCGTGTTCGGGCCCACGACGCGCGCCAGCTGCACGTTCGTACCCTCCGCGAACGACGGGTGCGTGCAGAGTCGCGGCGCCCGCCTCTCGAAGTCTTCGCGCGTCAGCTCATCCACGAAGACGACGCAGTGCCGGTTGGACAGCGACACCGTGTTGATGCGGGCGCTCAGGCCATCGCCGAGATCGAGATGATAATCCAGCGTTTCACCGGGACTGGGCGTGAAGTCGACGTCCGCGCCGTTGAACGTCGCGCGTCCCATCTCGACACGGATCATGAGCTGCCCGCGCTCGAGCCGGTCCTCGACGCGCATGCGCACCGTGTCACGGATCAGGCGGACGGGAAACCACTCGTGCATCTGCACGACCCCGCGCCCGTGCAGCCACGCGCCGAAGATGCGCAGCCCGTTCCCGCTCTTCTCCGCCTCCGTTCCATCGGGATTCCAGATCCGGAGTGCGATGCCGTCGGAGAGATCCGCCACCAGGATGCCGTCGGAGCCGACACCGCGGTGCCGGTCGCAGATGCGACGGATGCGCTCGGTGGTCAGCTCGACGGGCAGCTCCGCCGCGTCGATGACGATGTAGTCGTTGCCGAGGGCTTCGCCCTTGGAGAAACGGAGTGAGTCAGACATTCGGGCTCGCGGTAATCAGTGGAGCATCCCGGCCACCCCTCACTGCTAGCGCTAGCGCGAGCGCTCGCGCTAGCCGTGAGGAACTGCTCTGATGGATCGCGGCAACTTACGCCTGGCCGGTAACGGGCGCGACTGCCTTCCGGTGCGCCGGCGGTGGGAACCCGAACTCCGCATCCTCCTCGACCGACTCGAGTGGCAGCGTGCAATTGATGCCATTGATGCCGTCGAAGACCTGCAGCGCGAACTCGACCTTGCCGAACGGCGCGCTCACCTGCAGCCCCTGCACGGCGCCGCTCACGTCGTGGAACATCTCGCGCGCGATCGCGATCCCCTCGGCCAGGGCGTGCTCGCGGCTCTGTGCGCTCGCGCGCTGCATCCGCTCGACGATCGACGGCGGCACGGTCACGCCGGGCACTTCGTTGGCCAGGAACTCCGCGTTTCGCGCGGAGACGAGGGGCCAGATGCCCGCAATGATGGGAATGCGCAGGCCCCGTCGCTCGAGCTCCTCGATGAAGCGCAGCAGCTGCGCCGCATCGAATACGGGCTGCGTGATCGCGTACTCCGCGCCCGCATCCACCTTCCAGTAGAAGCGCGACAGCTCGTTCTCGAGATCGGGCGCACCCGGGTTCACGCCGACGCCGATCGTGAACGACGTCGGCTCGCCGATTGAGTTGCCGCCTGGATCGAGCCCGTGGTTCAGCCGGCTCACCAGGTTGGTGAGTCCGATGGAGTCGATGTCGAAGACCGCGGTCGCGTCCGGGTACGGCCCCATCTTCGGCGGATCGCCGGTGATGAGCAGCAGGTTGCGCAGCCCGAGTGCGTGCGCGCCGAGCAGGTCGGACAGCATGCCGAGCAGGTTGCGGTCGCGGCAGCAGTAGTGCACCACCGTCTCGATGCCGACGACCTGCTCCACCAGTGTGGCGGTCGGCAGAACGCCCATGCGCATCTGCGCGCGCGGGCCGTCGGGCACGTTCACCGCATCGACCCCGGCCTGCTTCAGCAGCCGCACGCCCGCGAGCATCTTCGCGGGAGTGATGCCGCGCGGCGGCACGATCTCGACCGTCGTGGCCAGCTCGCCCGCTGCGATCTTCCGCCCCCAGTTGGAGCGTTCCGCGAGCGGCGCCCCCTGCACCGGAACCGTCTCTTCCGGATGCGACTGCACGTGCACCAGCGTGCGACGCGGCGCCACCGAGTGCACCGCGTCCGCGATGCGGCGGATGTGCTCCGGTGTGGTGCCGCAGCAGCCGCCGACGAACCGCACGCCCGCGCGGATCATCCGCTGCGCATGCTTGGCCATGTATTCCGGCGACGCCATGTACATCTTGCGCCCCGCGATCTCGCGCGGCAGCCCCGCATTCGGCTGCGCGCTGAGCGGCCGCTCCGTCGCCTGCGCCATCTTCTCGAGCGCGCTGTTGATGACCGCGGGCCCGACCGAGCAGTTCAGCCCGATCGCATCCGCACCCCACTCATCCAACTTCGCCGCGAGCACGTCGGGTGCGGTGCCGTACACGGTGGTGCCGTCCTCCTGCACCGTCATCTGCGCGATGACGGCTGCGGCACCCGCGTCGCGTGCGCCCAGCAGTGCCTGGTGCACCTCGTCCAGGTCGGCAAACGTCTCGAGCAGGATGAAGTCGGCGCCCCCCTCGAGCAGCGCGCTCGCCTGCTCGCGGAACAGCGCCCGCGCCTCCTCCAGCGACGTCGGCCCGTACGGCTCGATGCGGATGCCCAGCGGCCCTATCGCACCCGCCACCAGCGCATTCGCCCCCGCCACCTCCTTCGCGATCCGCGCCGCCGACGCATTGATCGCCTCCACCTGCGCCTCCAGCCCGTGCTCCGCCAGCTTCAGCCGGTTCGCCCCGAAGCTGTTCGTCTCCAGGATCTCCGCACCCGCCCGCAGATACTCGCGGTGCACCTCGCGGATCAGGTCCGGCTCCCTGAGCGACAGCTCGTCGTAGCAGCGGTTGATGTAGATGCCGCGCGAATAGAGCATCGTGCCCATGGCGCCGTCGAAGACGGCGGGGCGCTGGTTGGTCAGCAGGTCGTGGATGGTCATGGGTGGTTACTGCTCGTGATGCGGGCCGGGGCCCGGGGCCCTGGGCCGGGGCCGGGGGCGCCCCGGCCCTCGACGCTGGTCATCATGGTCGTCAGCATGGCCGCGACCTGGTTGAGACGCTTGATCGCGCGCTCGGTCTCCTGCGGCGTGAACACGCCGAACCGAACCAGCAGGGTCAGTGCACCCGCCGTCTCGGCCGCGGACCTGCGCGCCATGCGGTAAAATCGAACCTTTTCCGCAACGCGAAACTCATCAGCGCCCTCTGCAATGTTGAGCGCCACGGACGCGGAGGAGCGCGAGACCTGATCGCGGAGTGCGCGATGAGCAACCGGAATCCGACGCGCCAGCCCGTTCACATCGGCCGCAGCGTCCGCCGCAGCATCGAACACCCGCAGCCGCTGGAATTCGAAACCGCCCATGGTGCACCCTCGAGTGAAGCTGACATGCAAGGGCTCTGGCCTCGCACGTGGCCGCCGGACGGGGCCACCCCCGGGCCCCGGCCCAGGGCCCCGGCCCCCGGCCCGCCTCATCGCTGGTTCAAACACCGGGGCACCAGCATAGCCACAAAAACCAGTCTCACGCACTGAAATACTTCGCCTCCGGATGATGCACGACGATCGCGGCCGTCGAGAGCTCCGGCACCAGTGCGCCGGCCTCCGTGACCTCCATGCCCAGCTTCTCGCGGGCGGGCAGCAGGTCGAACAGGATGTGGTGCTGCGTGTGGTCGGGGCATGCGGGGTAGCCCCACGAGTAGCGCAGGCCGCGGTCCTTCTCGAGCCCCAGCTCCTCGCGGATGCGGCGGTTCACCACTTCCGCGGCCGCCTCGGCCAGGCGTACACCGTAGCCGTGCAGGTAGTAGCCCTCGGAGTAGTCGCCGCCCTTCATCATCGCTTCGCTCTTCGTGAGCAGTGCGTCGCCGACCGTGACGATCTGGAATGCGACGACATCGCGAGTGCCGGTGCCGGCCTCGCGGAAGTAGTCGCTCAGGCAGAGCAGGTCGCGCGTGTCCTGGCGCGGGAAATCGAAACGCGCGATCTCGCGGTTCTCGTCCTCCGGGTCGTACACCACGACCGCGTCACCGTCGGCCGCGGCGGGGAAGTACCCGTACACCGCGGCCGGTCGCAGCCAGTCCGTGGTGCGCGTCTCCTCGATGTACTTCTGCAGCCGCGGCTCGAACTCGTCGCGCACCAGCTGCTCCCACTGCTCGCCCTTGGCGTTCTTCGCACCCCAGTGCAGCCGGAAAAGCGTGTTGCGATCGATGTAGCGGAACAGTTCCTCGATCGGCAGTGCCTCGATGTGGCGCGTGCCGAAGAACGGCGCATCAGGAATGGCGACGTCGCGCGAGGGCCCGCTCGTCGCACGGTTCGCGTGCATCGCCTTCGCCTTCTCCTGCAGCGCTGCCCGCTTGGCGACGCCCTCGATCACGTCCTGGTGCCGCGCACGCACGAACTCCGGGCGTGCCGCCGGGTCCACCAGCTTCTCGACGGAGCCCAGCCCCTCGAATGCGTCCTTGCAGTAGAACACGCCGGGGCCGTACAGCGTCTGCTTCTCCTGGTCCGCAAATGCGGCAGAGCGCACGAACGACGGATTGATCGCCGCACCACCGCACAGCACCGGAATGTCCAGCCCGCGCTGGTGCAGCTCCTGCACGATCAGCGGCATCTGCTTGGACGTCGACACCAGCAGCGCCGACAGCCCGATCGCATCCGCCCCGACCTCGACCGCCTTCTCGATGATCGTGTTCGCCGGCACCTGCTTGCCGAGGTCGTACACCGTGTAGCCGTTGTTCGTCAGGATCGTGTTGACCAGGTTCTTGCCGATGTCGTGCACGTCGCCGAACACCGTCGCCAGCACGACCTTGCCCTTGGTCTGCCCCTCGACCTTCTCGAGGTACGTCTCCAGCCGCGCCACCGCCCGCTTCATCACCTCCGCCGACTGCAGCACGAACGGCAGGATCAGCTCGCCGGCGCCGAACTTGTCGCCGACTTCCTTCATGGCGGGCAACAGGACCTGGTTCAGTACTGCTACGGCGGCTTCGTGCTGATGAGGATGCGGGCCGGGGCCAGGGCCCGGGCCTGGGCCCGGGGCATTCGCCAGCTCCTCGCCCGCCGCAGCGTTCTCTGCGACCGCCACGGATGCTGACTCGGCCGCAGCGTTCGACGATGCCACCCCGGCCCCGGCCCCGGCCCGGGCCCGCAGTTCCTTGTGAATAGCCCGATCCACCCACCCCTCGATCCCATCCTTCTTCCGATGCAGTATCTTCCAGTGCAGCGCCTGCTCCGGCTCCATGCTCTCGGTCGGGTCGACGGCTTCCTCAGAAGCGATGTCGCGCGTCTCGAAGTACGCGATGAAGCGCGCGAGCGCGTCCTCGCTGCGGTCGTAGATCAGGTCGTCGGCCAGGCGACGCTGCTCGTCGTCGATCTCGGCGTACGGCGTGATGTGCGCCGGGTTGACGATCGCCATGTCCAGGCCGGCCTCGACACAGTGGTGCAGGAACACGGAGTTGAGCACCGCGCGCGCGGGCTTCGACAGGCCGAAGCTGACGTTGGATACGCCGAGCGACGTGAGGACGCCGGGCAGTTCCTGCTTGATCAGGCGGATACCCTCGATCGTTTCGATCGCGCTCCTGCGGAACTCGGCGTCGCCGGTCGCGAGCGTGAACGTGAGGTCGTCGAAGATGATCGATTCCGGTTGGATGCCGTAATCGCTCGTCACGATGTCGACGATGCGGCGCGCCACCTCGAGCTTGCGCTCCGCCGTCTTCGCCATGCCCTCCTCGTCGATCGTGAGCGCGACCACGGCCGCACCGTGCTCCGCGATGTGCGGACATACGGCGTCGATCTTCTTCCTGCCATTCTCGAGATGGATCGAGTTGACGACGGCACGGCCGGGATACTGCTCCAGCGCGGCGGCCACGACATCGGCCTCCGTGCTGTCGATCATGAGCGGGGCTTCGACGCCCTGCGCGAGCAGCTTCACGAGCGCGCGCATCTGGTCGGCCTCGTCCTGCCGCTCCGTCAGTGCGACGCACACGTCGAGCAGGTGCGCGCCACCCTCCACCTGCTCGCGCGCGACGTCGAGGATCCCCTCGTAGTCGTCCGCCAGGAGGAAGCGCTTGACCGCGCGCGAGCCCTGCGCGTTCACGCGCTCACCGACCAGTGTCGGCGCAGGGATCTGCTTCAGGTCGAATGCGCGCATCGCACTCGCGACCCGCGGCACGCGCTCCACGTTGCGCGCAAGCGGCGCGCGGCCGTGACAGCGCTCGACCACCGCCGCGATGTGCTCCGGTGTCGTGCCGCAGCAGCCGCCGACGATGTTCACGCCGTACTTCGCGACGAACTCCTCGTGCGCCTCCGCGAGTCCCTCGGGACCCAGCGGGTAGATCGCGACGCCACCGTCGTTCTGCGGGATACCGGCATTGGGGATCACGCTGATCGGAAGCGGCGTGTTGTCGCACAGGAAGCGCACCGCCTGGCGCATGTGCTCCGGACCCGTCGAGCAGTTCAGCCCGATCACATCCGCGCCCATGTTCTCGATGATCGTGGCCGCCGCGCCGATCTCCGTGCCGAGCAGCATGCGGCCATTCACGTCCAGCGTGACCTGCACCTGCAGCGGCACGCTCGCACCGAGCTCACGGAAGAGCCGCCGGATGCCGACCATCTGCGCGCGCACCTCGAGGATGTCCTGCGACGTCTCGATCAGCAGGACATCGACACCACCCTCGACCAGGCCGCGCGCCTGCTCCGCGAACACGTCCACCAGCTCCGCGAACGTGATGTTGCCCAGCGACGGATCCGATGTGCTCGGGAGGTAGCCTGACGGTCCGATCGAGCCGGCGACGAAACGCGGTCGGTCCGGCGTCGCATACTGCTCCGCCGCGCGACGCGCGACCTGCGCGGCCGCGCGGTTGATCTCGAGCACGCGGTCCTGCAGCCCGTACTCGCGCAGCGTCAGCCGGTTCGAGCGGAACGTGTCCGTCTCCAGCACGTCCGCTCCCGCCGCCAGGAAGGACGCGTGGATCGACTCGATCGCGTCCGGCCGCGTGATCACGAGATAGTCGTTGCACCCCTCCAGCCCGGGACCGCCAAAATCCTCAGCAGTCAGCCCCAGCCCCTGGATGCTCGTCCCCATCGCCCCGTCATAGATCAGGACGCGCTGCTTCAGCTCGTGCAGATACCGGTGTCCCGCCATGCGCTCCCCTCAAAACAGAAAACCCCGCAGCCGTATCGGTGCGGGGATCCTCTCGCGCGCCCGGTGACCGGCACGCATGCATGACTCCCGGCACTTTAGGCTTTTGGTTCGGCAGATCCCCCGGGACCCACCAGGCGGTAGCAATCAGCCACAAATCCATCCGCCGATCCGGATTATAGGGTGGTTACTGGGGGGCGGCAAGGCTGCGGGGTTGGCTCTGAACTACTCGTGAGGCGGGCCGGGGCCCGGGGCCCGGGGCCGGGGCCGGGGGATGCGAGCGCTGCTCCTCGCCTTCAGGAACCTTCGCGGCTGTGAAATCCTCGCGAGGGTGCGGGACGTGACGGGCGACCCGGCCCTGGCCCCGGGCCCCGGGCCCCGGCCCGCCTCAAGAAATCTCGAGCGCCGCCCCCTCCGTCAAAACCTCCACCCCATCCGAAGTCACCAGCAGATCATCCTCGATCCGCACGCCCACCCCGCGCAGCGAACCGGGAGCGTTCGAGTCGAGCGCCCCGACATACAGTCCCGGCTCGACGGTGAACACCATGCCTGGCTCGAGTCGGCGTGACCTGCCGTCGATGACGTAGTCGCCGACGTCGTGGACGTCGAGGCCGAGCCAGTGCGAGGTCTGGTGTGGGTAGTAGCGGCGCAGCGCGTTCGTACGTTCGTCGCCCTCGAGCCCCTTCCGCATGAGTCCGAGTGCGACGAGGCCTTCGGCGAGGGCGTCGCATGCGGCGTCGTGAACGTCGCCGATGCGGGCGCCCGGTCGAGCGGCGGCGATCGCGCGATCATGTGCATCGCGTACGACCTGGTGCAGCATGCGCACCTCGCCCTTTGCCACGCCGACTGCGCAGGTGCGGGAGATGTCGGCGCAATACATGTCGGCGCGTGCACCGGCGTCGAGCAGCACCAGGTCACCCGCGCGCATGCGGCGGTTGTTGGCGACGTAGTGCAGCACCGTCGCGTTGGGGCCGGATCCGACGATGGTGGGAAATGCGGGTCCGTCGCCGCCGAGAGCGCGGAAGCTGCCGTCGAGTGCGGCCTCGACTTCCCACTCGCCTGCGCCGTCGCGGATGGCGTCGCGCGCGTTCTCGAACGCGGCCACGGTGATGCGCGCGGCGTTGCGGATGCGTGCGATCTCGTCGTCGTCCTTGCGCAGTCGCAGCTCGTCCAGGAGCAGCCCCGGCTCGGCGACGGTGTGGATGCCGGCGCCCTCGCGCGCACGCCGTCGCCGGCCGGTGGAAACGAGCTGTGCAATGGCCGGGAAGCCCTGGATGGGGGGCGCGTCGAGGCGGGCGTAGAGCACGTCCGCGCCTGCGAGCATCTTCGGCAGGCGCTCGGCCAGCTCGCTCAATGGGAATGCGGAGTCGACGCCCGTCACCTCACGTGCGCGGTCGGGCCCCAGGCGCTCACCGCTCCACAGCTCGCGCTCCGGGTCGCGCTCGCGTACGAAAAGAGCGCACGGTCCGTTCTCGACAACGGTGCCGAGCACCAGCACTGCCTCCGGCTCGACGATGCCGGTGAGGTAGTAGAAGTCCGCGTCCGGCGCGTAGCGCAGCTCGGTGTCCCTGCCGATACGCAGCTCGGGGCCGGCGACGAGCACCATTGCGGCTTGCTCGCCGAGCTGCGCCAGGACGCGTGTTCGTCGATCGTGGAAACGTGCGACGTCGCTCATGATGTTATCCAGTCCGCTTCCTTTTCCCAGGGGCGGTCCTCCCAGCGCAGGCCGGAGTACATCGCCAGGAAGTGCGGTGCGAGGTTGATGTCGATCCAGCGTGCGGCGACGTCTGCGCCGAGTCCGCGCAGCGCCCACTCTTCGAAGGGACCCGACCAGTAGGCGTGCACCTGGTCGAGCTGCAGTACATGCACCCGCTCATGCGCGAACGTTCGCGTGCGCTCCGCCGGCGAGCGATGCTCGTCGCGCGTCAGCAGGATGACGCCGCCGATGGTCGCGCCGTATGCGACGCGCCCGTTGTCGCCGCGTGCGATCTCGCTGTCGCTGTGGTAGACCAGCGCGCCGGAGCTCAGGGAAGCGCCGGCATCGAAGTCGCGCTCGCCGTCGAACAGGGCGTAGACCGCCCAACCGGTGGTGACCAGGTCGAAGCGCGGCTGCACAGGCCTTTCGGTGGCGTGCGGGTGCACCTCCAGCCGTACGAGCCAGAGCGGGAAGTAGAGGCGGTCGAGCAGCGGGACGCCCTCCGCTGCATTGCGCACGAACGAGTCGCCGACGGAGCCGACCTGGCGCGCGAGGAATCCCGCGCCGTCGAAATGCTGTGCTGCGAGCTTCTTCGCGCCGTACGTGACGCCCCCGCCGAGTGCGCCTTTCAGGAAGGCGTCCGAGAAGTCGCCGCCGCGCAGCTTCTGGAGCAGCCCGGCGGTGATGCCGCCGATCGCCGCATTGACGCCGAGCAGACGTGCCTCGCGCTCCCAGTCGGTCGCCGGTGCCGGGGCCGCAGGGTCACTCGGTATGCACGGCATCGGTGGTGCACCGCACTGCGCATGCGCGAAGCGCGGTGCAGCCAGCGCCGCGAGCAGCATGAGAAGGAGGCGGCGCCACACGCGCGGTCAGCCCATCGCCTGTTCGATCGCGCTGACGACGCGTGGCGTCAGCTCGGCCCAGTCCGCGCCGGGCTGGCGCGTCACCGTGAGGAAATCATCCGCCATGAACACGCTCTGCACGCCATTCAACGCGAACACCGCGGCCGCGACGGGGTTGGCCTCCGCCTGCGCGGCGTTGTAGAACGACTTCGACTCGCGGCCCTCCACGAGCCGGCGGTCGGCGGTGAACTTCATGGCGTCGGGATTCGGCGTGGGCTGCGGCGTGACCGGCATGATTCTCCTGGGACTCGTCGTGTGAACCGTCGATGGTGGCGGCCGCGCGGCGAAGTCGAACCCGCGCGTCCACCACCGCAAGGCACCGCGTTGAATTGGCGCTCCACCGGGCGTCCGGTCAATGCGGAGACGGACGGTGGAGTCGCTGCCGGTCGGATGGGACTGCAAGGGGAACGCGCCAGCACGGCAGGCCGTGACCGCGCGGGCAGCGCCACTCCTGACTTCCGCTTGTCCGACCCGCCCCTGCCGCCCTAGCTTCCCGCGAACTCGAGAATGGGAGCCGGAGCATGCACATCTACCGCGAGCCGAAGGTCACACTGCTCGCGCGACAGGAGTACCTGGGCGCGCCGCACATCCGCTGGGAATCCGACAGCGACGTGCCTGCGGAATCCGTCGCAGAGTTCGCCGGACGACTCTGCTACCTCAGCTTCGGCCCCGACGCCGGCTTCGAGGGTGGCCACAAGCTCATCCAGGGCCGCACGTCCAACAGGGACTACCTCGACAACATCCTCAACGTCCGGCACGGCAGCGTTCTCGAGCACGGGGTATGGACCTTCCTCTTCGAGGGGATCAGCCGGGCGCTGACCCACGAGCTCGTGCGGCATCGCCATTTCTCCTTCTCGCAGCTCTCGCAGCGCTACGTCGACGAGTCCGAAGTCGGGTTCGTGCTGCCGCCGGAGATCGAGGAAGGCACAGCCGCGTTCGATGTGTGGAAGCGCGCGTGCGGGACTGCGCTCGAGGAGTATCGCGCCCTGCTCGGCGAGATCGAGCAGCTCGTTCAGGACGAGCCGAAGGCGACGCTGCGCCGCAAGCGCGCACGCCAGGCCGCGCGCAGCGTGCTGCCGAACGCGACCGAGACGAAGATCGTCGTGACCGGCAATGCGCGCGCGTGGCGCCACTTCATAGAGCTGCGTGCGTCCGATGCCGCAGAAGCCGAGATCCGCTCCCTCGCCGTCCGCGTGCTCGAGGTGCTGCAGCAGGAGGCCCCGCACATTTTCGGGGACTACCGCCTGGAGAACGGGGTGGCGGTGACGGAATACCGGTCGGTCTAGAAACGGATCAGGGCGAGGACGAGCGCCAAGGCGAGCGCGAGGAACGACGGGGCGCGAGCACCCGCCTCTGTTGTTCCCTCACCGCTGGCGCTAGCGCTCGTCCTCGCCCTGATCCGTTATCGCTCGTCCTGGCTCTGATCCGTCCCCGTCACGCACTCCATCCCGAACCGCGCCCACGGCACCATCTCCAGCCGTTCGTAGGGAATCTCGCGCCCGCAGTTCTCGCAGATCCCGTAGCGCTCCGGCTCCTTGTAGATCTTGCGGAGCGCGTTGTCGATGAGCGCCATGTGCTCGCCGTCGCGGCTGCGCATGAGCAGGTCCTGCTCCTGCTCCATGGTGTCGGTGCCCTCGTCGGCGAGGTGCAGCGGGTAGAGCGTGATGTCGCCGTCCTCGTCGGAGCCGGCGATCTCGTCTTCATGCCTGCCGGCGCGCTCGGCCACGCGCTGGCGTTCCTCGACGAGCCGCTTCTCCAGAGTGCTGCGCTGCTCGTCGGTGAGCGACGACCGGAGCGCGCTCTGTTCGTCTGCCATTCTGCCTCCGCGGAGTTGTGTTGCTCGCAGCGTCTGCGACGCTGAGGCATGGGGCAACAAACGTTCCCGGAAAGGCGTCGCGGCGCCGTCTAGTCCGGCGGCCGGGTGCCCGGCGGATACTCGATCGGCGTCCCCAGGATGCGCGGCCCCGTCTGGCGTGGTCGTGCCGGTGCCTCCGCGGAATCGGCTGTGGCCGTGTCCCCGGACGCGATCGCCGCTGCGACGCTGTCAGCGACCTGCTGCTCGTAGCGCGCGAAGCGGAACGGTCCTGCGGCGGTGTCGGCATAGAGCGTGAGAAACGCGGGGCTGGGCGGCGTGGTGTCGCCCGGGATCGGTGCGCCGCCCGGAATCGCCACCGGCGAGGATGCGGCCGCGCCCGGCGTCGCCTGCGGCGCCGTGCTGGAGGGTGGCCGCTGCGCCGCGGCGAGTCGCTGCTGCTGCGCCATGAAGAAGCGGAAGGGGCCGCGCGCGGTGTCGGCGTACAGCGCGAGGAATGCCGGGTCGGGTGGCATGGTGTCCGCCGCCAGGGCCGGCGTTTCGACGCGGCGCGGAAACAGGAAACCCGGGATCGCGTAGCGGGTGGTGCGCGTGGCCTCGAACGAGCCGTCGCCGTCGGGATCCCACACCTCGCGCTCCACGATGCTGTCGGCGTTCATGTCGATCAGGTACTTGCGCGGCGCACCCTCGTGGTAGAGGACAATGAAGCGTCCGCCGTCGTCGCTCTGATAGACGACGCTCTGCAGCTGCACCGGCTGCTGCGGATCGCCGCACGTCGCCTCGCTCATGGCGAGCTGGTACAGTGCGTCCAGCGGCGGCAGCTCGATCGCGGGCTCCTCGAGCATCGGCGGGCCGGGCTCTCCCATGACCGCGGGCGGCACGCGCAGCAGCGTGGAGTCCACGCGCACGCGCAGCAGACCGGCCTGGCGCGCATCGGTGTCCGGCGTCAGGAACGAGTAGAAGACGTCGACCTTGCCGAGCAGTGCGGGGTTCACCGGCGGGCGCGGCTGGAACTCGGGAACGCCGTCGGTCAGGACAGCGCAGGTGTAGCTCGAGAGGTCCGGCTCGAGCCAGAGCGTGTCCAGCAGCAGCTCCGGTACGCCGCCCGGCACCAGCGTCGCGGCACTCAGGCCGAGACGGTAACGCCCGAGCGGTGTGCCGACCGCGATCTCCTGCGGCAGCTCCTGCCCATCCCGGTCTACCAGGCGGAAGCCGAGCGGGACGCTCAGGTCGAGCACGGCCGGCTGTGCGGCCGCGAAGCCGACGTTCTGCGCGGCCAGCACCAGCGGGAAGCGGATGTCGCCGCCCACCTGCTGCGGCGCGGGCGTGATCGAATCGGTGAACGTGCCGTCGGGCTGCAGCGCCAGCAGTCGCAGCTCCGGCGGCAGCGGCCGGAGCGGGCCGATCCAGTACGCCGCGCCGATCAGCAGCCCGAGAATCAGCAGCGGGATCGACCACACCGGCGAGAAACCTGACCCGAGACGCTTGAGAATGTAGGACATGGTCGGCGATGGTCGCAGAAAGTGGACCCGCGCGGCAGCCCGCTGCAGGTGCTCGAGGCCGCTACAGGTACTTGAGGCCGCTGCCCGTATTGAACAGAACGATCTCCGCATCCGGATCGACGCGCTCCTGCTGGATCAGCGCGGCGAGCCCCGCGGCCGTCGCGCCACCCTCGGGTGCGGCAAAGACACCGGTGGTGCGGCCCATCATCCTGACTGCATCCCGCATTGCATCGTCACTTACGGCTATGGCGTCGCCCCCGGATGCGCGCAGCGCATCGAGGATCAGGAAATCGCCGACCGCGCGCGGCACGCGCAGCCCGCTCGCGTACGTGTGCGCATCCTGCCATGGCTCCGCCCCGGCCGCGCCGGCCGCGAAGGCACGCACCATGGGGGCGCACCCCGCGGCCTGCACGCTGACCATGCGCGGCCGCTCACTGCCGATCCAGCCGAGCTGCTCCATCTCGTCGAACGCCTTCCACATGCCGACCAGCCCCGTACCGCCCCCCGTCGGGTACACGATCACGTCGGGCAGCCGGCCGAGCTGCTCGAACAGCTCGTACCCCATCGTCTTCTTGCCTTCGACCCGGTAGGGCTCCTTCAGCGTCGACAGGTCGAACCAGCCATGCTCGGCCGCGCCGTCCGCGATCACCTTCGCGGCATCCGTGATCAGGCCGTCCACCAGCGTCAGCTCCGCACCCAGCGCGCGCGTCTCCTCGAGAATCGGCCGCGGCGTGTCCGACGGCACCGCGACATGCGCACGGATGCCCGCCGCCGCCGCATACGCCGCCGTCGCCGCGCCGGCATTGCCCGCCGAAGGGATGCCCACCTCGGTGATGCCCAGCTCCCATGCGCGCGCAATCGCCATGGCCAGGCCGCGCGCCTTGAAGCTGCCGGTCGGATTGAGTGCTTCGTCCTTGATCAGCACCCGGCGCGCCCCCAGCTCCTGCGCCAGTCGCCCCGCCTCCAGCAGCGGCGTGAACCCCTCACCCAGGCTCACGCGGTAGCGTGAGTCGCGGACCGGCAGGACCTCCGCGTAGCGCCACATCGTGGGCTCGCGGCCGACCAGCCGCTCCGGCCGGAAGCCGGCGCGCAGCGCGTCCAGGTCGTAGCGCGGGTAGAGAGGCTTGCCGCAGCAGGGCGAAAGCCCCTGCGGCCGATCGATGTCGTGCGACGCGCCGCACTTCGTGCACTCGAGGTGCGTGGCACCGGCCGTCGCGGGCAGTGTACTCGGGCTCATAACGCCAATGGAACGCAGGGCGCGGTGCGGCGCCAGTCCCGGCCACTCCTCGCCAGACACAAGCCCCCGCAGGCAACGCTTCCCGCCGGCCCGGCATCCCATGGACGAACGAGTGCGGGCCGCCACGCGAGAGCGCATGACCGATTCGGAATGCATCGCCCGGGCACGACAGGGCGACGGCACAGCTGTTCGTGAGCTGTACGCGCGCTACTCAGCGCGCGTGTACGCCGTCGTGCGCAGGCTGGCCGGTGACGACGCGCTGGCGGAGGACTACGCGCAGGAAGCGTGGGTGCGTGCGATCCGTGCGCTGCCGTCGTTCCGCGGAGACAGCGCGTTTTCGACGTGGCTGCACCGGATCGCGGTGAACAGCGCGCTGCACGGGCAGCGCTGGCGCACGCGGCGGACGAGCAACGAGATCCCGCTGCCCGTTGCGCCCGAACCCGCACGGGCGACGGACCAGCCGGTCCTGCGCATCGAGCTGGAACGTGCGCTGCGCAGGTTGCCGCCCGGCATGCGGCAGGTGCTGGTCCTGCACGACGTCGAGGGCTACACGCACGACGAGATCGCAGAAGCAATGGGGATCTCCGCCGGCACGTCGAAGAGTCAGCTCTTCAAGGCGCGCGCGAAGATGCGCGAGATGCTGTCGGCGCCGTCGCGTGAGGTGAAGGAGAGAGAGCATGTCACATCTGAACGCTGAAACGCTTGCGCGGCTGGTCGATGAGCGGCCGGACGCGCTCGAGGCCGCGCACCTCGACGGCTGCCCTGCCTGTCGCGCGGAGCTCGACGCGCTGCGCGCCGACGTCCGTGCGCTCGGCGGGCTGGGCGGAATCGAGCCGCCGGCGCGCGCCTGGGACGAGCTGCACGAACGCCTGGTCGACGAGGGGCTGGTGCGCGACACGGGGCGTCGCATCCCGGCCTGGATGCAGATCGCCGCCGCGCTCGCGCTGTTCCTGACCGGCACCGCCGCAGGCTTCACCTGGCGGAACGCGACGCTGCCGGCACAGACCGTCGTGGCAGCCGGTGACAGCACGGCCGCCACGCGTGATGCCGCGCCCGCCGCGGCGCGCACTCCTGAAATGCTGGAGCCATCGGCCGATGCCGCGCCACGGCTCGCAAGCAACGACGCGCCGGCGTCGGGCGCGTCGGACGACGTCCCGGCCCCTGCTTCCACCCGCGATGACGTTCGCGGCAGCGGCAGCGACGCGGCAGGCACGGAGCCGCGCAACCCGTCCGGGACCGATCGCAGCGGTTCACTCGCAAGTGACGTTCGCGGCGGCGATCGGCCCACCCAGGCGCCACGCAGCGAGACGCGCGCCGATGACGTCGCACCGCGCGGCGAGCCGCGCATCACGGGGCCGTTGCGGGCAGACCCGCGCTTTGCGATGCAGCCGTACGGCGCCCGCAACGCGCAGGAGGCCGCAACGATGCTGCGCGACGCAGAGAGCATGTACCTGGACGCGCTCGCACAGTACGCACAGCTCTCCGGCGAGCTGCGCGAGATCGACGATCCCGTCGCGCGCCTGGTCGTGCTCGAAAGCATCGTGCTGACCACGCGCGAGGCGCTGGACCGCGCCCCCGCGGACCCGATCATCAACGGCTACCACATGACGGCCGTCGCGCAGCGCGACGCCACACTGCGACAGCTCGCGACACGCTCGCGCCAGCCGCAGTACTGACCAGAACGACATCCGACCGACGCGATAGAGGACACAAACGCAGTACGAGGAGCATACCGATGCAGCTACGAACGTTCATACCCACACTGATGTGCGCGCTGCTGCTGCCTGCAGCCGCGGTGCACGCCCAGGACCCGACAGACACGCCGTTGCGGGTGTTCACGCGTGCGTCTTCCGGCTGGCTGGGCTTCGGCTACGGCAGCGGCCTGGGGCGCGACGGCGTTGTCGTGGACACGGTCATCCCGGAATCGCCTGCCGCAAAGGCGGGACTGCAGAAGTCCGACACGATCACGGCGGTCAACGGGCTGCGCGCGACGTCGCAGCTCCTGCGCAACCTCGGCCTGCGGCCCGGCGACGATGTCGAGCTTACCGTGCGTCGAGCAGGTGGTGAGCGCACGCTGGAGCTCGTGGCGGCCGAGCGACCGGAGGGTCTCGCAAGCGCCGGCGCGTGGAGCGTGACCGTCGACCCGGAACGCATCCTCGAAGCCGTACGCGTACAGCTCGACAGCCTCGATCTGCCCGATGTCCACGTGCAGACACTGCCGGACAGCAGCGGTCGAGTGATGATGATCCGCCGCCACGGCAATCAGATCGATACGGTTCGCTTCGACTTCGATGCGGACTCGATGCAGCGGAACATGTTCATCTTCCGCGACAGCCTGCGCATGTTCGGGGACAGCGCGTGGGGCCATGCGTTCCGCTTCTTCGACGACAGCCTGCGCACCGCGATGGACAGCGTCTTCGTCCGCCTCGGTCGGCCGGGCATGCACTTCCGGTTTTCCAGCGACTCGGTGTTCGTGGTCAATGGCGACACGATCCGGATCCCGGAGTTCCGCATGCTCCCCGAGGGCTCCGCGTTCCGCGTCCCGAGCATGGCGCGCGTCGGCTTCAGCTCGATCGCGGGCATGCAGCTCGAAGAGCTCAGCGAGCGCCTGGGTGAGTACTTCGGTACGAGTCACGGGCTGCTCGTGCTCGAGGTCGCCGACGACACGCCTGCCGCACGCGCCGGGTTGCAGGACGGCGACGTCATCCTGCAGGCCAACGGCGAGGATATACGAACCATTTCGGCGCTGCGCCGCATACTCGCGCGCAGCGACGACGAGTACGTGCGGCTGCAGGTCCTGCGCGAGCGCCAGGAGCTGACGCGCACGCTGGAGATGCGCCGCGGCGGAAACAGGTAACAGCAGTCCACGCGACGTGAGCTGCTGCGGGCGCTCGGATGCTACCGCAGCAGCCGCTCCGCCGCGCGCAGCCCGCTGCGCACCGCACCTTCGACCGACGGCGCCACCAGGTAGTCACCGGCCAGCGCGAGCCGCGCCGGCACCTCGACATGCTGCAGTGCGTGCAGGTGCCGCAGCGAGCCCGGACCGAACAGCGAGTACCCTTCCGGAAACGAGTACGTCCGCGCCCGCGTGATACGGGCTTCGATGTCCGGAAACGCGGCGATCAGTCCCGGCATCAGTGCATCCACCTGCCGCTGGGGCTCCGCGTCCGCGATCCGCTCACCCAGCTCCGGCTGCGGGTACACCACGATCGCCTCGCCTTCCGGCACGAGCGACGCCAGCTTGCGTGACTGCGCTGCAATCGCGGCGATGTAGCCGCCCGGCCGGCTCGCGCGCGGAAACGAAAGACCGAACCAGTCCGGACCCAGCGGCGCATCGAGCAGAAACGCCGCCGTCGCGGTCGGCGCCGTGTGCACGCGCTCGAGCCATGCGGCAAGCGACGGCAGACCGGCGAGGAGGGTTCGCGCGGCAGCGGGCGGCGTCGCCAGCACCACGGCGTCGTATGGCGCCTCCGTGCCCCCAGCCACGACGCGGGCACCGCTGTCGTGCACATCGATCGAGGCGACGGCTGCACCGGTCTGCAGCTCCGATCCCTCTGCGGTGAGCCACTCCGCAATGCGCGCGGGCAGCCGGCCGGCGCCGCCAACCACCGCATTGACGCGCACGTCCATCCCGACGCGCGCAAGCGCGTGATACAGCGCCGCGGTCGTTTTCTCCGGCAGGCTCCCGTAGTACGCGGCGAGAAGCGGGTAGGTGAGCAGCTCCACGAAATCGCTCCCCATCTCGCGCTCGCCCCAGGAAGCCACGGATTCCCCGTCGTGCTCCAGTCCACCCGTTGCTGCGGGGTCGTTCGCGTCCAGCTTGCGGGCCGACGCATTCAGGAACGGCAGGTAGCGCGTGCCGAGGCGCAGCTTCAGCATCGTCGGCAGCGCACTGGAGCCGATCATGCTGGGCACCGAGCCGTACGTGATGCCGTGCGCACGCTCGTCGCGCCACAGTGCATCGCGACCCGGCGCACGCACGAGCAGGTCGCGCGCGCCCGTCGAGCGCGCCAGCTCGAACAGCTCCGTGTACGTGCTGCTCACGAGCTGTACACCCGGATCCACGGTAGCACTGCCGAGCTGGTCGCTCCGCATCCGCCCGCCCGCCACCGCCCGACTCTCGTAGATGCGCACGGCCACTCCCGCGCGCGTGAGCGCAACGGCAGCCGCAAGCCCCGCCATCCCCGCACCAACCACTGCCGCCGTACGAATGTTGTTCATCTCAGAAGTCTGCCGCGCAAACGGAAATGCGGCCACCCCAGAAACAGGGAAGCCCGCGGATCATCCGCGGGCTCCCATGCAATTGCCGTTCGTCGGCGGTGCGTCGCCTGCGTGTCTATGCGGCCTTGTGCCCGTATGGCAGCGACGGCGTCGGACGGACCTTGCCGCCCCAGATGAACGCCGTGATCGCCGGCCGACGCTGCGGCTCCTGGCGGTCCCGGATCACGATCCCGGCCGGCATCAGCTCCGCTTCGCGAACCTCACCCTTGATAGTCATGCCCTCCCCCTTCACTCAACCGGCGCGCTTGCACGCACGCGTCTGCTTCTGCTGCTGCGCGCGTACAAGGCACGCGGCATTCCAGACGGGACAAACCAGAATATGTTGGGGGAGAACAGATTTGAAGCTAGTCCGGTCGGATGGTGCGCGCCGCTGTCTCTTTTCGATGACGCGCAGCCGTGTCAGTTTGACACGCACGCCGCCATGCGCGGTAGTCGGGAAGCTGCAGCTTGCGGAAGAGCAGTGCGTCGACGGCGTCGCGCAGGAGGATCTCGGTCAGGGGATACTGGCCGTCGGGCGCATCGAACAACTGCTGGACTGCCACGTCGGCGAGCTCCAGCAGCTCATCGCGGGTGAGCCCCGCCTTGTACTCTTCGATCTGCTCCTCGACCCATTCCATGTACTGCTGGCGAGGAGCGGTGCGGGGTGCGCTCATCGGCTGAACGCTAACGGCGGTGTGCGCAGGACACAAGAATCACGACGTGCATGCGCGCGCTTCTTCTGCTTCGATCAACAGCGATGTTTCCGCTCGCGTCTGCAGCGTGCCCGCCTCGCGCAGCGTGCTGCATGCCGCGTCGTCGCGACCGGTCGCGCGCTCTGCGCGTGCGAGCCACAGCATCGCCTCCGCGCGGTCGCTTGCATTGGGATAATCGCGCACCAGTCGCTCGAGGTACCCGCGCGCACGTTCGGCTTCGCGCGTGGCAAGCAATCCCTGGCTGAGTCGCAGCAGTGCAACCGGCGCGTGACGCGACGTCGGGTAGGTAAGCGCGAGTGCCAGGTATGCGTCCGTAGCGCTGCTGGCATCCGTCGCGAGCTGCGCCGACAGCAGCAGCGCATACGCTTGCTGGTCTGATGCGGCGCGCGGGTTCTGCTCCTGCCACAGTGCGAGAGCGCTGCGCGCGTCGGTGAGGCGACCGCGCAGCAGCAGCGATTCGACATGGTCCAGCCCCTGCGCACTCGCCGGGTCCGGAAGGGCGAGCAGCGTGACGAACGCAATGCCGATGCAGAGGTGGCGCACTCTCACGCCGCGGCCCTGTGCGCGCGCTGCTGCAGCCGGAGCAGCAGCTCTTCCATGATCTGACGCTCGTCCAGAGAGGCAGACTTGAGCAGGCGGTCCGCACGCAGCAGATCGGCGAGTGCACGATCGAGCGCGTCCGGGTGCCAGCCGCGCGCCTGCTTCGCAAGTCGCTTGCTCAGCCAGCGCTGATGCGGCGGCAGCGCGTCCGCGAGCGCGCGCTCCCCGCCGCGCGCGGCGATCGCGAGTCGCAGGAATTGCGTGCCCAGCCCGATGACCAGCCCGACACCGGACTCGCTCTCGTCGAGCAGCACGTGCAGGCCCGCACGCGCCTCCGGGAAGCGGCCGTCGCTCACCAGGTCGAACCAGTCCCACCGGTTCTGGCGCGGAACGCTCCCTACCATCTCTGCGACATCCGCCCTGGTGATCCGCTTCCGCTCGCCGACATAGTCGACGAGCTTCGCCAGCTCCTGTGTCAGCACGCCGAGACCCTCGCCGATCGCGCTCGACAGCGCACGCGCCGCGCCCGTTTCCAGCTCCACCCCCTGCTCCTCAGCGTGTGCGATCAGCCAGCCCGGGACGTCGGCGGCGGCGAGCGGCGTGAACTCAACGGACGTCGCCTTCTTCTTCAGCGTTTCCCAGATCTGCGCCCTGGATCGATCCGGCAGCGACGCCAGCAGCACGACCACGGTGCCCTGCGGCGGATCGTCCACGACGTCCTCGATCACGCTGCGCAGCCGCGCCTGGGTCGCGATCGCCTGCACGTCACGCACGACCACCACGCGCCACTCCGCCATCATCGGCGGTGTCGCCAGGATCGACGCGAGCGTCTCCGGCTCGACGTCGCTCGCGCGCAGCTGGTCGTAATTGAAGTCGCGTGTGGAGGGCTCGAGGTGTGCCGCGACGATCCCGCTCGCGGTTTCTTCCTTCAAGTACTCTTCATCGCCAAACAGAAAGAAGACGCCGCCGCCCGGTCCTTTCGCGAGGGTGCGGGCGACGGCGTCGGCGGATGTCAGGGCCATGCTAGTCCAGAGCTGTCAGGTGCGCGGGCACCATGGTGACGCCGCGGCGCTGATCGACCACGGGTGGCATGACGATAAGCGGTGAGTACGGTCCCGGGAATGCCGTCTCGATGTCGGGCGCCGGGCTGACGCCACCGAAGGCGGTCCCGGTTGCCGGAGCCTGCCACCAGTCGGGGGCGGGCAGCGGCATGAGCGACTCTGCGACCGGCTGCGTGTAGCCCCGCTCCACATCGACGATGCGGTCGGTCGGCTCCTGCAGCTCGGCGCCGAGCATCGGTCCCCACGCCGCGAGCGCGAGCAGCGCCGCGATCGCGAGAGATACGACGGCGCCGGACGCCGCCGCCGTGCCGCGTGCTGCGAAGACATCGTCACGGGCGGTTTCGATGCGCGCGTCCAGCTGGCCCATGAAATCCGCGGAGACCGGAGCGGGCGGCAGCCGCCGGAGCACCTCGATGCCGCGACGTACCACGCGATCATAGCGGCCGCACGATGCGCACGCGGCCGCATGCGCCGCGCAGCGGTCCGCATCTTCTGCTGCGAGCCGCTCGTCGAGGAACTCCGAATGAAGCCTCAGAAACTCCTGGCAGTTCATCGCCTGCACCTGCTGCGGGGTATCGGCCGACCCCCGTTGATGCGCGGGCGGTCGCCGGTTTTCGGCCTCTCATACTGGGCGATGGAACGGGAGGTTCCCGCCCGGCATGTGAACCTTGCGGACGGGCCGCGGCAAGGGGCGGCAGTGCTCCGGAGGACGCTGGTGCAGACCCATGCATGGCACAACTTCTGCACTCCGCGAGAACACGGCGGCTCGAGCCACCCTCCCTCGGTGGTCCCCAAGCCACTACAGAACAGCTCGGTCGCCAGAAGGGCAGCCCCGGTTTTCCGGGAGCTGCCCTTTACCTCTTGGTACGGTACCCATGTGCGCGTGCGTGTGCGTGTGCGCGACCCGATTCTCGCAGCCCTGCCCCCTGGCTCAGCCGCTCGCCTCCACGTGATCGACACCCGCCGCCGTCAGGCGCACCGTTCCGGAACGATGGTCATCCACGTGAACGAGCCCCTTCTCCGCGAAATACTCCACGACCCGGCGTGCTTCAGCCCGATCCATCCCGATCGCGTCCGCGATATCCCATGCGGAGACAAACGCGCTGACGTCGCCGTCGACCGTCTCGTAGAGGCGTGCAAGAAACGCCGCGCGCTGCCGCCGGCGCGCTTCGATGTTGGATGTATTCATGCCCGCGAAAATGTCCACCGTCGCGGATGGCGAGCAAGAGCCCCGCTGCTGCAGAGTCGAAAGGATTCGCGACTGCGAGTCGGAACGATTCGGCTGCGGAGCCGGAAGGACTGGCGCCAGCACGACTCGCCATTCTCTCCGTGCACGTTGCGCCCGGTGGTGCAACGAAAACGGCGGCACCCCGGAGGATGCCGCCGCTTCGATGAGTGATGAGGCTGGAGCGCGTCGTGCCTCACCGCTCGTGTATCAGTCGAGCATCGGCTCGATGAGCTGCGCGAAGTTGTTGCGCGCGCGGTTGAGCCGGCTCTTCACCGTGCCGAGGTTGACGCCCGTGATCTCGGCGATCTCCTCGTACGTCTTGCCCTCCATCTCGCGGAGCACGAACACCATGCGGTGGTGCTCCGGCAGCTGGGCGACCGCACCGTCGATCATCTCCTTGAGGTGCCGCTTGCGGTAGAGATCGTCCGGGCGGTACGTGTTGTCCTCCCACTCCAGCGGCCGGTGGTCCGCGTCCCAGTTCTTCTTGATCGTCTGGAACAGCACCAGCGGATTGCGCGAGCGGTTGCGCAGCTCGTTCTTCGCCAGGTTGCCCGCGATCGTGTAGACCCAGGTCGAGAACTTCTTCGTCTGGTCGAACCGGTGGAGATGGCGGTAGACCCGGATAAAGGTCTCCTGCACCAGGTCCTCCGCCCGCTCCCGGTCGCCGATCGTACGCTGGATGAAGTTCATCAGCCGCACGTGATACCGGTCGGCCAGCTCCGTGAACGCGCGGCGCTCTCCCGCGAGGAAACGCGCGACGAGCATGCTGTCGTCGGCTTCCTTCAGCGTGGGCGTCCGCGCCTCTTCGCGCTCCGCGCGTACCACTGCCAGGTCGATCATGGCGGCTCCCCTTTCGGGCTCGGGATCACCGGAGCGCTGCTCCCTCCGGCGCCAGGTATCAGGGCAGAGACCGTACCCGGGTCCCGCAGCTCGTACCACCCGTCTAAGCAGTTGGAATTACTGGACTTGTGGCGAGGCTACGGGCATGGGCGGGCGAGGGGCGTGTCACATCGCGATGACAGGGGAGCGACACAGGCGGCATCTTTTGGGGACGGGCCGTATGGGCCGGGGGCCGTCAGGGCCGGGGGCGTCGGGGGTCGGGGGCCGTGGGCTCGGGGCGTCTGGGCCGCGGGCGTCAGGGCCGCGGGCTTCTGGGCCGGGGGCCGTCAGGGCCGGGGGCCGTCAGGGCCGGGGGCGTCAGGGGCCGGGGGCGTCAGGGGTCGGGGGCGTCAGGGGTCGGGGGCCGTTTGGGCCTGGGGGCCGTTCTGGGCCGGGGGCCGTCTGGGCCGGGGGCGGCTGGACTGACTTGGCCGATGATTTCGGGCCAGCTGAGACAACTGCGCCATCTGAAGGCGACCCACCTTCGGAGCACTCCCGAGTGCTCGCGGCAGGCAGCTGCCGCCCCTTCGGCGCTCGGTACCGTCTGGTCGGCGGGTGCTTCCTGAATCGACTCAGCTAACGTTGCACTCAACGGGTGGGTACGCGATCCGTGCAACATTGCCTTTGATTATCCAAGCCAACGTTGCACTCCTGACCACGACACCCGATACGAGCAACGTTGGCTGCGATTATCAAAGGCAAGGTTGCACGCATTCAGTGACGGGCGGTCGCGAGCAACGTTGCCTGAGATGGTGTGTCTCAACGCCGAAACTTCGAGGGCCGCGCCGTTTGGGGATGCCCGCCCGAGCCGCCCGATCCGCCCGATTCCGGCCCGCCCGCCGCCCGCCGCCCGCCGCCCGCCGCCCGCCGCCCGCCGCCCCGCCCGCAAAAAGTCCGTCCGGATCCCCTCGCCCTGCTCCCCGCCCGCCTAGCTCAGCACAAAGCCCGCGGCATAGAGCAGCGTAACAATCGTCTTGGCATCCGTGATCTCGCCGTCGCGGATCCTAGCGAGGGCGTCGGACAGGGGCATGGTGACGGGCTCGATGAATTCGTCATCATCGAACTTGGTCTCGGCGGCCTTCAGGTCGGTAGCCAGGAAGAGATGGATGCGCTCGTCGGTGAAGCCGGGGGTGGTGTAGATCATGGTCAGGTAGCGCAGGTTGCCGGCGACGACGCCGGCTTCCTCCTGCAGCTCGCGCTGGGCGCACTCTTCCCAGGGCTCCCCTTCGCGCTCTGGCCGGCCGGCCGGCACTTCGAGCATGTAGCCGCCCGCAGCGTATCGGTACTGGCGGACCAGCAGGATCTGTGGATCGGGTCCGTCCGGGTCGGACAGGACCGGGAGCACGGCTGCAGCCCCGGAGTGGCGGATCAGCTCGAGATCGCCGGTCGAGCCGTCCGGAAAGCGGACGGTGTCGATCGACAGATCGACGATTCGGCCCCGGTGCACGGGTTTGCGGCCCAGGAGACCGGGCGTGACGGGCGGCTCCGCCGAAGTGTCGCCCGACTCTGGGAGCTGATCGCGCCCGTGCTGGCCGTGCGCGAGGGAATGCTCGCCGCGCGGCGCCCCGTCGGCACGTCCACCCGCACCCGCACCCGCACCCGCACCCGCCTCGTCGCCCGAGGCCGGCCTGTCCGCACGTTCGCCCTTGCCCGCCCCCGGTTCCCTGTCCGATCCCGAGCCTTTCCCTCTCATGCTGCCTCGCCGTTGGGCTTCACGTCATGCAGCGCGCCGTGCTGCAGCTCCTGGATGCCGTCGCGCACGGAGGCGGCATCGCCCACCACGATGATCGCGAACTCGTCCGGGCGCAGATGCGCGCGTGCAACGCGCCGCACGTCGTCGGCTGTGACCGCCGCGATGCGCTCGCGGTAATGATCGTAGTAGTCGAGCGACAGCCCGTAGGTCACGAGGTCTGCGAGTGCGCCCGCGAGCTGCTCCGTGGTCTGCATCTGGAGCGGCAGGATGCCGACGAGGTAGTCGCGCGCGTTTGCGAGCTCCTCGTCGGTGACGCCGGCGGTTCGGAGCCGATCGCTCTCCTTCAGCACTTCCTCGACCGCGCGGACCGTAACGTCCGTGCCCACTGCGGTGGAGACCAGGAAGGGGCCGGGGCCGCGACGGAAGGTGTACGCGCTGCGAACGCCGTAAGTGAAGCCGTTGGTCTCGCGCAGGTTCATGTTCAACCTGCTGGTGAAGGCGCCGCCGAAGATCGTGTTCATCACGATCAGCGGGAAATAGTCCGGGTGGCTGCGCCGCACGCCGATGTGGCCGATGCGCAGCTCAGACTGAACGGCGCCGATGCGGTCGACGATGTGCACGCTCGGTCCGTCGTTCAGCGGTGCGACGTCGAATTCCGGCGTTGGTGCGGGCGCCCCGCTCCAGTCGCCGAAGCAGCGTTCGGCCAGCGTGGTGGCGGTCTCCATGTCGATGTCGCCGACCAGCACGAGCGTGCAGCTGGCCGGGGTGAAGCGTTCGCGGTGGAATGCACGCAGGTCCTCTGCAGTGATCGCCGTGACCGATGCGGTGGAGCCGATCAGGGCGCGCGCGTACGGCACGCCGGGCGCGTAGAAGCAGCGGCCGACGACGTCGTTTGCGAGCGCGCGCGGCTCCTTCATGCGCTGCAGGATCTCGGCGAGCTGCTCCTCGCGCAGGCGCTCGACCTCGCCCGCCGGAAAGGCTGCGTTGCGTACGACGTCCGCGAGCACGACCAGTGCGTCCGCGAGTTGCGCAGCAGGCGGCGTGATCGACGCCTCGATGGCATCCCACGTGACGTCGGTGTTGAGCTGGACGCCGAGCCGCTCGAGGTCCCATGCCAGTCGGCTGCCATCCCGCTGCGTGGTTCCGGCGTGCAGCGCACTGGCGGCGAGCTGGGCGAGTCCGCCACGATCGGCCGGCTCGCCTGCCGCGCCGGCGTCGATCACGACGTGTGCGCTGACGACCGGCATGCGGCCGTGACGGGCATGGACCACGCGCATGCCGTTGCGCAACGTCGCGCTGCGCACGTCCGGAAACTCGAACGTGCGCGGTGGTCCGGGCTCGGGCGCCTGCTCGCGCCATGTGTCGTTCACGCGCCCACCTCCCTCGGCACATAGGTGAGCACCGCACGGTTGTCCGTGCCGAGGTAGCGCGCGGCGAAGTCGCGCACGTGCTGCGGCGTGACGGCGCGGATCCGGTCGACCTCCGTGTTGATGCGCTCCGGCTCGTCGAAGAGCTGCGTGTACATGGACAGCTGGTCCGCCCGCTCGTCCAGGCGCTGCAGCTCGTTGAGACGCTCCGTCGCGAGCAGGTTCACCGCGCGCTGCACGTCGGCGTCGTCCACGTCGCGCAACCGCTCGATCTGTTCGGTGAACGCCCGCTCGACGTCGGCCGCACTGCGACCCGGCCGCGCCGTCGCCCAGGTCACCAGCATGGATGCGCCGACCACGATCGGGAAGGCGTACGCAACGACGTCCTGCGCGACCTGCTGCTCACGAACGAGCGAGCGGTACAGCAGCGCTGCCTTGCCGTAGCCGAGGATGTAGCTCGTGACGAGCGCGGTGTAGTACTCCGCGCCGCCGAACGGCGGGATCCGGTATGTCACGTACACGCGCGGCAGCGACACGTCCTGGTGCACCAGCTCACGCACCTCGCCGCCCATCACAGGCTCGAGGCGGGTACGGCCGGGGATCGGCGGGATGTCCGGCCCGCGCGGAAGCTGTCCGAAATACTGTGCGATCAGTTCCCGGGCCTGCGTGGGATCGAAGTCGCCGCACAGGGTGAGCACCGCGTTGTTGGGCGCGTAATACGTGCGGAAGAACTGTTCGACGTCCTCGAGACTGGCTGCGTCCAGGTCTTCCATCGAGCCGATCACCGAGTGATGGTACGGATGATCGGGCGGGTACATGAGCGCCTGGATGCGCTCGTCCCAGTCGCCGTACGGCTGGTTGTCGACACGCCAGCGTCGCTCGTTCTTCACGACGTCGCGCTGGTTGTCGAGCTTCTCCTGCGTCATGGCGGGCAGCAGCCAGCCGAGGCGGTCGCTCTCGAGCCAGAGGCCGAGCTCGAGGTAGTTGGCAGGCAGGGTCTCGAAATAGTTGGTGCGATCGAGCCACGTGGAGCCGTTGAGCGAGCCACCGGCCTTTTCGATCAGCGCGAAGTGCCCCATCTCGGGCACGTGCTTCGAGCCCTGGAACATCATGTGCTCGAAGAGGTGTGCGAAGCCGGTGCGCCCCGCACGCTCGTTTCGCGAGCCGACGCCGTACCAGATGTTCAGCGCCACCACGGGCGCCGCATCCTCGCGCGAGAGCACGATCTCCATGCCGTTGTCGAGCCGGTAACGCTCGATCGGAATGCGTATCACGTTCCTGTCCGGTTGAGTTCGGTTTCCGCGCGCGACGCCGCCTTCACCACGGGCCCGACGCCGAGCGCTTCGAGCGGCCCCGCGATCTCGGCGTGATCGCCCGCGACGACAACCGTCGCGTGCGCGGGATCGAAGCGCCGCTGCGCCGCCTCCAGGACGTCTTCCCTGCTCACGGCGCGGACGCGCTCGACGTACTCGTCGTAGTAGCGGTCGCCCAGGCCGTGCAGCTCCTGCTCGCTGACGATGCGCAGGATGTCGGCGGTCGTTTCCAGGCGGCGCGGCAGCCCCAGCGCAAGGTAGCTCTTCGCTCGATCGAGCTCCTCGTCGCTCACCCGCTCCTCGCGGATGCGCTGCATCTCGTGCAGCACGATGCCCACGGCTTCCGCGGATGCACCCGTGAATACGGCGGAGCTTGCGACGAAGGGACCACCATCGCGTCGGAAGGCGAAGGCGGAGCCCGCGCCGTACGTGAAGCCCTTCTCCTCTCGCAATCGGCTGTTCAGCCGGGAGGTGAAGGCGCCCCCAAAGATGGTATTCAGTACCAGCAGCGCGAAATAGTCAGGCGCGCCACGCGGCGGCCCGATGTGCCCGATCCTGAGCTCGGACTGCGGCGCACCCGGCCGGTCGACGACGTGAATCGTCGTCGAGCCTGGCGGGCCCGCTGTGGGCACGTCCACTTCCGGCACGGGCGCGTCCTGCCACGCCCCCAGCACCGGCTCCAGTGCCCGGACCACCTCGTCTGCCACGACATCACCGACGACGACCAGGAACGCGTTGCCGGGCCGCTGCCGCGCCTCGTGGAACGCCGCGAGTGCGCCACGATCCAGTGCGCTGACGCTCCGTGCCGTACCGCCGATCGGTGAACCGTACGGATGCGCATCGCCGTAGACGACGCGCGCAAACTCGTTGGACGCGACGACGCGCGGCTCGTCCTGCTCCTGCAGGATCGCGGCGAGCCGCTCCTTCCGCTTCCGTTCGACCTCCGCTTCCGCGTACGCAGGGTGCAACGCGACGTCGATCAGCAGGTCCATTGCACGGGCGAATCGTGGCGTGAGCACGTGCATTCCGACTTCCGTGTCGTCCCACGTCGCGCGTGCGTGCAGCGCCGCACCGAGCAAATCCGCCTCCTCGGCGATCTGCAGGGCGGAGCGGCTCGTCGTACCCTCGTCGAGCAGATCGGCGGCGAGGTGCGCGCGACCGGCGACGTCGGAAAGGTCGGCGTGTGCGCCGGATCGTGTTACCAGCGCCACGTCCACGACGGGCAGCTCACGCATCTCCACGACGAGCAGTGTCAGCCCGTTCGAGAGTGCGCGTTGCTCGATGTGCGGCAACGTGACACGCGGCGGCGGCCCGGCAGGTGGGACCCGGCTGCGATCGATCGGCGTCATGCGTCGCCTTCACTTCCCGCCGCGAGCTCACGACGCCCGCGCGGCACGACGCTGAGCGTCACGCAGGGCCTGGTCAGCACGCGACGCGCCACGTCGCGCACATGGTCGGCGGTGACTGCCCGGTAACGCTCCAGGTCCTGCGCACTGTATCCGGCATCGCCCACGAAGAACCAGTAGTTGTTCAGGCGGTCGGCACGGCCGCCGAAGCCGCCCACGTTCTGCAGCTCGTCGACGAATGCTGTCTCCATGTGATTGCGTGCGCGCTCGACCTCTTCGCTGCGCACCCCCTGCGTCGCGAGCGCGGCAATCGTGCTGCGCACCTCGTCCTCGAGGGGGCCGAGCGCCACACCGGGCCGCGCCGTGATGACGATGTAGAACGCGGAGCCCAGCCGGCCGCCATCCTGGAAGGCGCTCACTGACTGCGCGACCTGTTTCTCGTACACGAGCGAGCGGTAGAGCCGGGACGCCTTGCCATCCGCGAGCACCTGGGCAATCGCTTCCATCTCGGCGTCGCCCTCCGCGTATGCGGCCGGCGAATGCCACGTCATGTACAGCCGTGCGAGCTGCACGTCGTCCTCGAGCACCTGGTGCACGTCACGCGCGAGCGCCACCGGCGTTGCGCCCACCGGCTGCACCGCCCCTCCGGCGGGGATCTCGGCGAAGTAGCGTTCCACCAGTGCACGCGCATGATGCGCGTCGATGTCGCCGGCAATCGCCAGCGTCGCATTGCCCGGCGTGTACCACGTCCGGAAGAACGCGAGCACGTCGTCCATCGTCGCGGCGGCCAGGTCGGCCATGGAGCCGATGGTCGGCCAGCTGTATGGATGCTCCGATGGATACAGCGCTGCGAGGATGGTTTCGAACGCGAGGCCGTACGGCCGGTTCTCGTAGCTCTGGCGACGCTCGTTCCTCACGACATCGCGCTGGCCGTCGAGCCGCTCCTGCGTCATCGCGTCCGCGAGCCAGCCCATGCGGTCTGCCTCCAGCCAGAGTGCGACCTCGAGACCGTTGGACGGCACGTCCTCCCAGTAGTTCGTTCGATCGGGATTGGTCGAGCCGTTGTTGGTCGCGCCGAGCGACTCCAGCAGGTTGTCGAACTGGCCCGGCGGTACATGCTTCGACCCCTCGAACATCAGGTGCTCGAACAGGTGCGCGAAGCCGGTGCGCCCCGGCCGCTCGCTGGCGGAGCCGACGTGGTACCAGAGGTTGACCGACACGAGCGGCGTCGCGTGATGCTCGTGCAGAAAGACGCGCAGTCCGTTGTCGAGGACGAAGGTGTCGTACGGCAGTGAAATCTGCATCCGGCTGTGAAACTCTCCTGCGGTCAGCGGCCGCCCAGCAGTGCGGTCGCGGGGAAGAGAAGGCTTTCGCGCAACACGTAGTGCCAGCGTGTGCCGCGCGTCCTGTCGATCGGTGCGCCGGGTGTCGGTGCGCGCCACGGCCGGATCCCGGAACGGCGTGCCAGCACATCGAGACGCATCATGTGGTACGAGTCGCTCACGACCAGCGCTGTGTGCAGCCCGTTCGCCCGCATCAGCGCAGCGGCGTAGCCCATCGATTCCGCTGACGTGACACCGCGCCGTTCCACCAGGATCACGGAATCCGGCACGCCAGCGCCCACTGCGTATCGCCGGGAGACCTCCCCCTCACTCAGCGTGTCGCCCTGGCCGACACCACCCGTGAAGATGAGGCGCGGCGCGTAGCCGCGGCGGTACAGGTCGAGCGCATGATCGAGTCGCGCCTTCAGTACGGGCGATGGCCTGCCGTTGTACTGGGCCGCACCCATCACGAGAATGGCATCGGCCTGGCGCACCTGCGACCATGCGCCACCGAGCAGCACCAGCAGGAGCGCCGAGACCCACAGCACGCCGACAGCGACGAGCAGCCGGCGCAATGCGCGCAGCACCCGCATGTCAGAGCGGCTGTGTCAGGCGATCGTGCAGCGCGGTGGGCGCGACAGTCTCGAGCAGAAACGTGCGTGCGGCATCCGCCCCCAGCACCAGCCGATCATCGATCTCGCTCAGCAGCTCCTGATCGACCGGCTCCTCCGCATAGCCGGCGCGTGCATACGCATCCTCGGCCGCATCCGCCCAGCCGGCCGCTGCGGCCGCCAGCGCTGCCAGCGCCTGCGCTTCGCCGTCCTCCGCACGCTCGTTCGAGGCCTCGATCAGCAGCTCCGCCGCCAGCTCGACATGCCCGAGCTCCAGCTCGATCAGGCCGAGCAGCACACGGGTCCAGGAATCGTCCGGCGCGAGCGACAGCGCCTCGTTCATGGCATCGGCGGCAGCAGCGTAGTCCTGCTTCAGCGCGAGCGCGATGCCCAGCTCCGCATGCATCACCGGATCGTCCGGTGCGAGCTGAACGGCCGCACGCAAGTGCGTGAGCGCGTCGTCGAACAGCCCTTCGCGGGCCAGGTAGGCGCCGTACTGCAGCCGCGTGTCGGGCAGGTTCGGGCCCGTGACGGCCGCGTTGCGCAGTGCGGTCTCCGCTTCCGGATCGTCGAACGCCGCCAGGCCTGCACCCGCGAGCGCGAGAAGCTGCGGATCCTCCGGCTGCTCGGCGAGGCAGCGCTTGAAATAGTCGTATGCGACGCCGTCGCGATCCATCTCCCGGTTCGCGACGCCCAGCCAGCCGAGCAGGTAGGGATCATCCGGGGCATCGCGCAGTGCGGTCTCGAGAAGGTCCGCCATCTCGTCGAAGCGCCCCTCGTCGCCCAGGCCGAGCGCGTCCTGCAGCAGTGCGTCGATGTCGCTCATGCGCCGAACTTCGCGAGTCGGCCCGCATGGGCGAGCATCAGCGTCATCAGCTCCTTCGCGGGGAACACGCCGAGCTCGCCACGCGCGCACGCGCGCTCTCCGAACACCGCCTGCGGATCCGGACGCACCCATTCCGACACGATCATCACCGGCACCGGGTGCCACGAATGCTTGCGCAGCTTCGATGGCGTGGAATGATCGCCCGTCACGACCAGCACGTCCGGCGCCCGGATGTCCAGCTCCCCGACCAGCGCGTCCGCGGCCTCGATCGCCGCCACCTTTGCATCGAAATCGCCGTCCTCGCCGCGCGAGTCGACTGCCTTGAAGTGCACGAAGTGGTAGTCGTAGCTGTCGAAGTTGGACTTCAGCCGGCTGATGCTCTCCGCATCATCCCTGCTGCCCGGCTGCGTTTCCATGCCGAGCAGGCGTGCGACGCCACGGTACATCGGATACCGCGCGATCGCCTCCGCCCTGAGCTTGTAGCGCGAGTCGAAGGTCGGGTACGGATGGTACGCATCGATGCCACGGGCGAGCAGCGCGTTCGCGGCCTTCTCGTCCGCCAGCACCTCGAACGCGCGGTCCAGCACCTGCTGCAGCAGCTGCGCGGTTTCTGCAGCGTTGGGCGCGAGCGGCGCGACCGGCAGCGGGGGCACGCCCTCCTCCTGCGGGTCCGTGTCGCCGAGCTCCGCGGAAAGCGCGCGACCCCGCACCACCAGCACCGCGCGGTGCTCCTTTTCCGACTCGAAGAAGATCTTCAGCCCGCCCGGCGACTCCACGCCCTCGCGCAGCTTCGCGATCAGGCGGCGGTTTTCCTCGTCGCTCGGGCGGCCCGCGCGTCGGTCGGTGACCCGACCCTGCCCGTCGATCGTCGCAAAGTTGAGCCGGATCGCGATATCGCCGGGCTCCAGCGGGAAGTCCACCCCCAGGGCCGAGAGCACGCCACGCCCGATGTTGTAGCGCGCGGGATCGTACCCGAACAGCGCCAGGTGCCCCGGTCCGCTGCCCGGCGTGATGCCGTAGCCGACCGGCTGGTGAAGGCCGAGCGCGGCCCGACGGGCGAGCGCATCCAGGTTCGGCGTGCGGGCAGCCTCCAGCTCGGTGGGCCCACCGGGCTCGAGCGGCAGACCGCCCAGGCCATCCAGGACGAGCAGAACGATTCGACCACCCGTCGTGTCGACGAGGTCATCGGGGAAAGTCACATTCATGGCTATCTCGCGTGTGGCGACTCCAGGGAGGCTTCAAGGTATCCGGGCCGGGTGGGGCGGCAAGGGTCGTTCCCCGCCCGGGAAAGCGCTGGTTGGCGACGCACACCGTGGCTAGCTTGCAGGATTACCCGACACACACGAGTGCGCCATGAACAGATTCCATCCCTTCGCTCTCGAGCGCTGGCAGTCGACGTACGAGAACAGCGTCGAGTTCAACCTCTCCGAGAGCGGCGTGCATCCGCTCACGATCGGTGAGCTGCGCGCGCTCGCGGGCGACGTCGACATCGACGACGTCGTGCTCGGCTACGGTCACACCAACGGAACCGACGAGCTGCGCAGCCGGATCGCGGCGCTGTACCCGGGTGCCTCCCCTGACGACGTCGCAATCGCGAACGGGAGTGCAGAGGCCAACTTCGCCGCCACGTGGCGGTTCGCCGAGCCGGGCGCGACGATCGCCGTCGTGGTGCCGACGTACATGCAGACACCCGGCGTCGCGCACGCCTTCGGAGCACGCGTCGTGCGAATCCCGCTGCGCCCGGAACTCGGCTGGCAGCCCGATGGCGACGAGGTGCGTCGCCTGACGCAGGATGGCGTGCAGGCGATCGTCATCACCAACCCGTGCAATCCGACCGGCACGGCGCTGAGCGACGAGTCCCGCCGCATATTCATCGAGGCCGCAGCCGCCCACGACGCCTGGATCATCGCCGACGAGGTGTACGCCGGCGCCGAGCTGGACGGCACGCAGACCCCCAGCTTCTTCGGCAGCTACCCGCGCGTCATCGCGACCGGCTCGCTGTCCAAGGCGTACGGGCTCCCGGGTCTCCGGATCGGCTGGGCCGTCTCGACGCCGGAGATGACGGAGCAGCTCTGGGCACGGCGCGACTACCTGACGATCGCACCCGCGACCCCCAGCGACCGGCTTGCCACACTCGCACTCCAGCCAGCAATCAGGGCTCATCTGCTGGACCGCACCCGGCGCCACATCCGCGACGGCATCACCGTCCTCGAGGCGTGGCTCGAGGAGCAGCAGCTGTTCACCTGGCAGCGGCCGGCCGCCGGCGCGATCTGCCTGGCCAGCCTCCGGGAACCGGTCGACACCAGTCAGCTCGCCGAACGGCTGCGCGTCGAGCAGAGCGTGCTGGTCGTGCCGGGGGAGCAGTTCGGCGTGCCGCACGCCCTCCGCTTCGGCTTCGGCGCTCCCGCGGCCACACTGCGGACCGCCCTGGGGCGCGTGGCGGTAACATTGAGAGACGTCCACCGCGGCATGGACGCGGATGTGGCCGTAACTGGCTGAAAATCCTGCACACAGGCACGTCGCTTGCTCCCGTTCGATGGCCGGAGCACATGAGACGCAGGGAGGAAATCGTGCGGTTTTCGCGTAAACAGACTGTCTTCAGCGGGTTACTGGTGCTGGGACTCGCCGGCGCAGGCATCAACTACGGTGCCGGGACGCCGAAGGCGGTGGAGGATCCGCCGCTGCGCCTGGTGCTGAACGTGCCGGCGAATCGCATCTACGTGTACGAGCAGGGTGAGCGCACGAAGTCGTATCGTGTGTCCGTCGGTGCGCGGAAGTATGCGACGCCTGCGGGCAGCTACACGCTGTCGACCGCGAACTGGAATCCGTGGTGGCATCCGCCGAAGAGCGGGTGGGCGCGGGGCGAAAAGCCGACGCCTCCGGGCTGGGACAACCCGATGGGGCGCGTGAAGATCAATTTCACGGAGCTGTACTACATCCACGGCACGCCCGAATTCAACGAGGATGCGCTCGGCCTGCCGGTTTCGCACGGCTGCGTGCGCATGGCGAACCGGGACGCGATCGAGCTCGCGCAGCTGGTGCACCGGTATGCGAACCCGGACCTGTCCGAGGAGGAGCTGCAGGCGCTGATCAGCAATCCCAAGGACACGCGGACGATCCGCTTCGCGCGCAAGATCCCGTTCTCGGTCGTTTACAACGTGGCGATCGTGCGCGACGACTTCCTGATCATCTACCCGGACGTGTACGCCCGTCTGGGCGATGAGGAGGCGCTGGCGGACCAGGTCGAGCAGGTGCTCGAGGACCACGGCATCGATCGCTCGGCGATCAACCGCTCGCACCTGAAGCGGCTGGTCGAGAAGGGCATGAAGATGCGCGTCGCGATGTCGCTGGACGAGCTGACGACGCCTGCGGCCGTGGGAGCGTTGCCGGAAGAGTCAGAGCTGTGAGGCGGAATGGCCCGCATCCTGATCGTCGAGGACAACCCCGACCTGCTGATGATTCTCGATCAGCTGCTGAGCGCCGAGCATGAAGTTCTGACGGCGCGGCGCGGGGAGGACGGGGTCGCGCTGGTTCGCACCGAACGGCCCGACGCCGTGATCCTGGACGTTCAGCTGCCGTCCATGGACGGGATCGAGGCGGGCCTCTGGATGAAGCGGGAAACGCAGCCGGCGCCGGTGCCGATCCTGGTGCTCACCGGGATGGCGAGTGCAGGCGACGCCGAGGCGATCCTCGCCTCCGGCTGCTGCGACATGTACCTGGCCAAGCCGGCACCGCTGGCGCGGATCCGCGAGAGTGTGGAGCAGCTCCTGAGCAGGGAGCGCACGCTGACATGAAGAAGACCAGCATTGCGCAGCCGAGACGGCTCGGTCTGCTGCAGACGGACGGCGGTCGCGCGGCACCCCCGCGCGGCCGCTTCGCATATTCGCCCGGCGACAGGATCGCAGGCGACCTCACGGTGATCGGCCACCTGGCCGTGGGCCGGTTCGGGCAGCTCTACCAGGTGTGGAGCGCGAACGAGTGGTGCGCGCTCACCTGCAAGATCGTTTCGCCCCAGCGCCGCGACGACCGCGCCGCCCTCGCCGCGCTGCGCCGCGAAGCGCGCATCCTGCGACGCGTCCGACATCCCACGATCGTGCGCGGATTCGGCGGCGGCGAACACGACGGCCTGCCCTTCCTGCTGATGGAGTACCTCGAGGGGCCGTCGCTGTTCGACGTGATCGAGAACCGTCCGGATCGGCAGCTCGAGCCGAACGACGCGGTTCGTGTCGCGGTTCATATCGGCGCCGCGCTCTACCACCTGCACCGTCGCGGCTTCCTCTACCTCGACATGAAGCCCGCCAACATGCTGCTGCGCGACGGTGTGCCCGTGCTCATCGATCTCGATGCAGTGCGTCGCATCAGCGACCAGGCGCGTCCCGTGCGACGCGTCGGCACCGCGCCGTACATGGCACCCGAGCACGTGCGCCGCGAGCCGCTCTCACGTGCATGCGACGTCTACGGGCTCGGTGCACTGCTCTACGAGATGCTCACCGGCCGCTGGCCCTTCGAGCACGTGTACGAGGAGGAGGAGCTGTCCGACGACGACGCGCGCCAGTACCCGCAGATCCGCGGCGAGGCGCCGCCGCCGGTCCGTGACTTCGTGCCGGGTGTGAGTGCGTCACTGGAGCGGGTTGTGATGAAGTGTCTCGCTCCCGATGCCGCGAACCGGTACGAGTCGATGCATCCACTGCTGGTGGAGCTGGCGGAAGAGCTGGACGAGCCCGCGGCACTGTGGCCGGCTGGGGTCACGACGGAGCGGCGGAGCACGCCCAGAGGGTAGACTCGCCTCGTTCACGCAGAGACGCGGAGGAGCAGAGGCGCTGGTTCTTTCTTTCGCGCCTTTTTTTCACACAGAGGTCACAGCGGACACGGAGGGCACAGCCGTCCGGTGACGCCCGCACCCTTCTCGGCATCGAGACATCTCTTCTTTTAGTGGGGGCTTACCGGCGCCGAGCGTTACCGGGTGCCAGGATCGTCATGCCGCCGCGAAGCACCTACAAGAAAAAGATGCTGAAATGCAGGTGAGTCGGCGTAAGCTCGTCGAAGCCGCTGTGACCTCAGTGCCCACTGTGACCTCTGTGTGAAAAGAGAGCGGCGAGAAAGAACCTGCGTCTCTGCTCCTCCGCGTCTCTGCGTGAAACGAGGCAAGCCCCCGCATATCGGTCACACGAAGAAGACGCTAGCCCTGGACGACACTCCCGCTCTG